>CAMCFM010000304.1 GCA_945874095.1 Candidatus Kuenenia stuttgartensis | reverse complement strand
AGTTGCTTTAAAGAGACAAGCCCTAAAGGCTTACGGTGCGCGTCGATCACATAGGCATAGTCAATCGTTTCGCGATCGGGGGCCTCTTGACGCAGTCTTGCAATGGCCTCTCGCACACTGATCTGAGGCGGCAGTGCTGCATAATCGGTGGTCATCACCGCACCTGCTGTGCCTGGCTCATAAGCCAGCAATCGCCGAATATCCTCACGCTCAGCCTGAGCCAACTGGCGAAGGATCTGATCCACTTGCTCTTCCTCAAGCTGATAGGCCAGCTTGGCGCGGTCATCGTGAGGCATCCATTGAAGCACGCTGGCGATCACATCGGTTGGAAGTGTTTCAGCCAAATGAACTTGCGTATCGAGATCAAGATAGCTGAACACCTCTCCACGCTGACGATGCTCCAGCAGGGCAAGAATTTCAACCTGTTCGCCTGGCTCAAAATCCTCAAGCATTTCGGCAATCCGCGGCGCATTGTAATCCGCGAAAAAATCGACCAGGTCAGCCGCTTGGCCGTCCCTGATGATTTCGCGCAAATCAGGAATCAACAATGGATTCCGCACCGGTGATCGCTCCCGTTCCAGTCATTTACAAGTTTCGAAATGATAGAGATTGCCCGACAAGGTTCACCTTAGGCGGGCTCATCAAATGTCAGGCCTTGGCACCCATGACGGTCTTACCCATGATTGGTACCAAGACGGCTGGAACATCCACCAGTCCGTCTTCTCTCTGATAATTTTCGAGAATTGCGATGATCGCACGCGACAAAGCCACGGCCGTGCCGTTCAAAGTGTGCACAAACCGAGTCCCCTTCTGGCCTTCGGATTTGTAGCGTATGTTCAGGCGACGTGCCTGGTAATCGCCGCAATCAGATGTGCTGGTGACTTCTCCAAACCCTCCACCGTCAAAGAAGCCTGGCATCCAGGCCTCAAGGTCAAACTTGCGATAGGCTGGCCCGCCCAGGTCAGCTGTACAGGTGTCGATCACTCGATACGGAATGCCCAGTTCCTGGAAGATCTCTTCCTCCATCTTCAGCAGTTCCAGGTGCAACGGCCCAGACTGCTCCGGTGTCGTGAATGCAAACATCTCGACTTTTGTGAACTGGTGAACCCGATAAAGCCCCTTGCTGGCCCGCCCCGATGCCCCTGCCTCGGTACGGAAACAGTGCGACAGGCCCACAAACCGGCGTGGCAAGTCTTTTTCCTCGAGCACTGTGTCGGCCAGCATTCCGCCCAAAGTAATCTCGGCTGTGCCGACAAGACAGAGGTCGGTATTCTCAACTGAATAGACCTGAGTCTCATTACCGCGTGGGTTAAATCCAATCCCTTCAAGGATTTGAATCCGCGCGAGGTCAGGCGTGATCACGGGTGTGAAACCGGCTCTGGCCAATTTCTGCATGGCAAATTGCTGAAGAGCCAAGTCGAGCATCACGGCATCGTTCTTCAGAAAATAGAATCCGCTACCGCTCACCTTTCCACCGGTTTCGAAGTCGATCAAATCAAGAGCACGACCGATTTCCAAGTGATCTTTTGGCTTGAAACTGAACGTGCGTGGAGTGCCTACAATCCGCAGCTCAACATTGGCGTCGTCGCCTGACCCAACCGGGGCATCCGGGTGCGTCATGTTCGGAACGCGGCCCAGACGGTCCTTCAATTCTGCCTCAAGAGCCCTCAGCGTTTCTTCTTTTTCAGAAGCCGTCGTCTTTAAACCCTTACCCTCAGTCACCAATTCAGATCGCTTGGCAGGATCTTTTTCTTTGCCCGTAGACTGAGCCACTTCGTTCTGGCGTCGGCGAAGCTCTTCCACATCTCGAAGTACGATCCGATATTCGCCATCAAGACGAACCACATGATCAATCTCTTCAAGAATCTCTGGCGAGACGTGTCGGTCACGACAATTTTGTTTGACGAGCTCAACATTTGCCAGAACATATTTCAGGTCAAGCATTTGGATTTACTTTCAGGCCTAGCGGATTGTTTTGTTGGAGGATGAGAAATGAAGCCAGTTCCACACAAAGGCTCATCACACTCATCACGCTGAATGAGCCTAGATTAGCACACTTGGCGATTTTTAGTCAGCCGTAACTTTGAAAAGTCTGGCATTTTAGCCCATTTCAGGCCAATTCCGAAGCGGCCAAAACCGTAGCCAGTTGACTTAGATCCGACATAACCCGAGCACCACCAGCCCAGTTGCCGCCTCTTGTTTCTGCTGGTGAGAACGGATGGGCTACAGCTATAACACTTACACCGGAGGATCTTGCAGCTGACAGCCCCGTTGGTGAATCCTCTAACGCCACGCATCTGGACGGTGGCAGGCCAAGTCTCTGAACAGCCAAACGATAACCGTCCGGAGACGGCTTCGGTCTCGCCACATCCTCTTTAGCAATAATGAATTCCATCAGTTCCAGCAGCTTTGAACCACCAAGCGTCGCCTGCACGTTGGCACGCCAGGTACTGGTCACAATCGCTTGCCGAATTCCTTGGGTTGCAATCGATCTCATCACATCAGGGACGGAAGGATAAATCGGCGGAGCCATCTTTAGAAGTTGGATCAACACTTCCTGCTTGGCAGCACACCAGGAAAGCACCTGACTTGTATGGAGTGAAACACCAGCAGATTCAAACACGCGGGCCACCAGATCGCGATCATCTTCGGTTGCGGCCGTCTTGAAGGCATCCGCTGGAAGTCCAATTTCCACGTGCCTGACCACTCTTTGCCAAGCGGCCACATGGAGATTCTCAGTGCGTGCAATCACTCCGTCAAAATCCCATAATACGGCATCGACAGCACGATTCGGATTGAGCTTCGGAAGTTCCATAACTCGATTTGATTGAAGGTTTTGCACGTGATTCACAGATTAGTTCCGCAAACTGGACAAAGGGGCAGGAATACGTCCGCCATGGCGTACGAAATCCGTTGATCCACCTGCCGCATTGATCGGAACGATCACCGACTCGCCAAACAATCCACCAAAAACCGCCATGTCGCCAACGCCCTTGCCCGGCACGGGTATCACCCGCACGGCAGTGGTTTTATGATTGATCACACCAATCGAGATTTCGTCAGCAATCAAGGCCGCCAGCGTTTCCGCGTCAGTATCGCCCGGCACCGGGATCATGTCCAGGCCCACTGAACAGACAGCAGTCATCGCTTCCAGCTTGTTCAATGTCAAATCGCCTGCCGCAACTGCTGCTCCCAGAGCCAAATCCTCAGTCACTGGAATAAACGCTCCTGACATCCCACCGACTGAACTTGACGCAAACGCCCCGCCCTTTTTCACAGCATCATTGAGTAGGGCCAGTGCAGCCGTCGTACCAGGTGCTCCCAACCGCTTGACTCCCATGGCCTGAAGAATTTCACCCACGCTATCGCCCACCTGAGGAGTTGGAGCCAGCGAAAGGTCGAGAATTCCAAACGCCACGCCCATTCGGCTGGCCACTTCCCGACCAATTAACTCGCCCACGCGAGTCACCCTAAACGCAGTGTGCTTGATCTCTTCAGCGATCTCACCAAGTGTCACTTTGCCACCTGAAGCGGCGACCAGTCCCGCCACAGCCGCCTTGACCACTCCTGGCCCAGAAACACCGATATTTACGACAACATCAGGCTCACCCACTCCATGGAAAGCACCTGCCATAAACGGGTTATCAGTTGGGGCGTTCGCAAATATCACCAGTTTGGCACAGCCAAATCCATCACTCGCCCGAGTTCGTTCTGCGATCTGCTTGATGATGTGTCCAAGCCGGGCTATGGCATCCATGTTGATACCTGCCGCGGTGGTGCCCACATTGATGGAAGCACAGACTCTGGTTGTTGTTGAGAGAACTTCAGGCAAGCTTTCCATCAAGATCGAAGCCGCCGGAGTCGTCCCCTTTTGGACCAGCGCGGAATAGCCACCGACAAGGTCCACACCCACCTCAGCCACCACCTCATCGAGTGTTCTGGCCAGCGCTACAAATCCGTCATAGTCTTGTCCAGCTGCAACTTCCGCAATCGGTGTGACCGCAATCCGGCGATTCACGATCGTGATCCCGTAACGGTTTTCCACCTCCGTGCAAACCTCCTTCATCTTGGAGGCTGTTCGCAGAATCCTGGCCCTGACTCGGGCGCAAAGTTCCTCGGGATCAGGCGCTGAGCATGCACGTAAGTCGATACCAAGTGTGACAGTACGCACATCAAGCTTGTGCTGGCGAGTCATTTCCAGCGTAGCCAGAACGTCTTCTGATCGGTACAAGGCAGTGCGTCCCATCGCATAAAAGGTCGGGCGGGTCGGGATTGTCCAGACATCGCTCATAATATCCTATCGCTGATCGGCTCAAACTGAATAGCCCAAACCCAATGCGGTTTATTCCCATAAACAAGACGAGACAGACTCCCGCCACGACTTTCTCTGATTCAAACTTAGGATCAGGCCTAAAATAACTTCCGGTTTTCAAAACCAACCGAGCTTAGCCTCAAGCCGGCTTGGCGAGGGAACACGGCGGATCTCCTTCGGACATGGCTATTAATAGATGTCACCTCTGGAGCCCAATCACCCCAAAACCGGAAGTTATTTCTCGCCTGGTCCTAAGGAAATGTCCAAAATAAAAAACGATCGCGAAAGATCCTCCATTTTTTGGAGTGCCTTCGCGATCGAATCAGGCATGAATCTGATCACACCGTGGATGTGCTGAGAATATCGAACGGTGTCATCAAATCCAACGCTTTTCCGTTGACGTTCATCGCTTTCTCAAAATGATAGGACCGACTTCAAGAAACTCTGACTTTCGCCAGTTGCATTTTGCGACGGTATTGCAGGCCAGCAAACGTGACAACACCCAAGCCCATCAGCACATAGCTGGAAGGTTCTGGTACAACAGACGCTGACACGGATGAACTGCCTTTAATCACAAATGTATAATTACCATCTGCAATCTTAGGGGTCTTGAATACGAAATTCACCGGGCCAGGATAGGTATCGGTTACTCCGGCGGTGTTCGAGTTGAACGTATCCGATTGCGGCGATACATATGTCAGAAAGCTGGTACTGGTTGGATTGTTGCCTGGAAAGCCAAAAACCGAAATTCCAGAACTTGTATCGAGAACATCAAAGCTGAGAGTGTTGGTTGCAGACGCCAATGAAGGGGTGGAATCGGTGAATGCAACAATGCGGCTAATCAAGTTGAAGTTCAGATCTGCAATACCACCCAGCCCATCAATACTTGTCATGTTGAATAGACCACTGATTGTCCAATCGGAAATCGCTGTGGCAATATCAGTTCCAGGTGCCGATACGAGTGCTTCAGCCGCACTTGACATAGAAATTGTGCTTGGAACTGGGCTCGTGGGAACGGGGTTGTTGAACAGATAGCTATTATTGATCCCAATTCCATTTGCAGGCATGGGGGGCGCGCTCGCCGCATTCGGATACCGTGTCAAAACGTCAGCTCTGCCAAAATCATCAGTAAGTGCAAATGGCGGTATCAGGTTACCTAAAGCAGGTAATCCGACGGTGTTTGCATTGGCCACACCCCGGATTGCAACAGGAATCGTTGCAGCACTTGAGTTTGATGCACCACCCGGTACAAGCAAAGGGTGCTGCAGGAGCACATCAAGATTCCCGACACCAAATGGAGCCTGCCCACTGTAATTTTCAACCGGCACTGGAACTGTCCCGATAAACGCTTGCAAGGCATCAGGCACTGGAATATTTGTACTTGGTCCAAATCCATTGAGGGCGGCGGCATTGGCAGTCGCGACATTAAAGCCGGCAGGATTAGGAACCAAGGTAGAATTGAGCGGTGTTGTTGTATTCAACGTCAGATCGTAAACTTTTTGCTGCGCAAAAGCATAAACCGTGGCGGCACCAACATGATTCACACCAGTCGTGCCAATCATCAAGGCCAGCATCGGGGTCGCGAACTTGCGAAGCGAACTCATACGGAACTTTTTCATCGAACGAATCTCCAGAAACTATTTTCCAAAC
>CAMCFM010000303.1 GCA_945874095.1 Candidatus Kuenenia stuttgartensis | reverse complement strand
TTCAGGAGTCCTGCAACGATGATACTCAGCAAGCGTTCCAGATGGCTTTCTTTAGCCATTTTTCTGGCGTCGGGCGTGTCTGTACTGGCAGCGGAAGGCCGCCACAAGATTGTTGTCATGGCGTTTGGCGAAGACGAATTCGCGATTGTCGATATTTCCAAGGATATGAGCAAGCTGGTGAGCGTTCAGGATCGACTCTTCCCGAAAGCCACCATTGGATCTGTTACGGAAAAAGACGGAGTCATCACTGTCGAGTTGAAAACGGCTGTCGGCGCCGACTCGTTTCAGGGCAAGATCAGCAAGGATGGGAAGATTCGCGGCGTTTTCAAGCTGAGAGGCTCGCCATATGCCGCCGAGCTGGTTCCGACGAAAGACGAAAAAGTGGCTGAACTCAGTTCAGGCAAGGTTCAGCAGGAAGTCATGACTGCACTGCGTGATAATGCGCAGAAGGATATGAAGACCCGCGCCGGGGCCTTGAAGACACTGGTCGATAAATATGCCGATAAGCCATACGCATCAAGCATTTACGCGCAGTACCTGAGTTTGGCGGATCAGGCTGAACTGACGGAGACTGACATCAAGAAAACGCTTGACCAGTGGTTTAGCACGGCCAAGGAATATAGCGACACTCTCTATGATCAGGCACGCAGCAATGCCGTTAGAGCCTTGAGGGGAAAGAAAAAGGCCGCTGCCGGTGTTCTGCTCAACCTGGCTCAGGATCTGGACAAGAGTCTTTCCGAAGAAAACGACCTGGAAACCAAGACCGAGATTGCTGCCGTTCTGGCCGACACAGCCCGGACTCTGGGCAAGACGGATCTGGCCGATTCAGTGGATAAGAAGCTGAAGGGTTATGAAGGCAAACTTGACGCAAATTATGCCAAGAAAGTGCCTCCTTTCAAGCCTGAAAAAGTGGCTGAGAAGAAGGACGCCAGGCCCGTTGTGATGGAGTTGTTCACAGGCGCCCAGTGCCCACCTTGCGTGGCCGCCGATGTTGGATTTGATGCCTTGGGCGACACTTACAGTCACTCAAACGTGATCCTTCTGCAATATCACCTGCACATCCCAGGCCCTGACCCTTTGACCAACGACGACAGCGTGACCCGTCAGAAATATTACGGAACCGAGGTTCAGGGTACACCTTCAACATTCTTCAACGGCAAGAGCGATGGCGGTGGAGGTGGTTCCATGGCCGGCTCGGAAGGCAAGTACAAAGAATTTCGGAGTATTATTGACGGGGTACTGGCTGGCAAGCCGGCTGCGACGGTGGATCTGAAGGCGAGCCGCAAGGGCGATACGATTGAGATCTCAACCAAGGCGAAAACGGCCCAGAAGCCAGGCGAAAAGGCCAAGCCACGGCTGCGCATGGTGATTACCGAAGAGGTGGTGAAGTATATTGGGAGTAACAAGCTGAGATTTCACCACCACGTGGTGCGCGACATGCCCGGTGGAGCTGACGGAGTGAGCCTGGATAAAGCCGGCGAACTGACACATTCTGCCAAAGTGGATGTGAAGGCTCTGCGCGGAGAGATCGAAAAATATGTGAGCGACTTTGAGAAAGGTCGTCAGCCGATCCGAGATAAACTTCCGGCTTAACACCATTCTCCATTTTTCGGCGTCAAGCCAGCAATCGACTTGAAGAAGCTGAGTGTGGTGGCATTTGTGCAGGACGATGAGTCGAAAGAAATTCTTGGAGCCGCATCGGTCGATGTGGCAGAAACACCCTGATTTCTGAACTTCGTTCGAATCAGAGCTTATCCTGAGGCCGGATCCTTGAGATTCAAGGATTCGCCTACTTCTTTCTGTTCGCAAAAGTTAGAATGGATATACTAAGCTGAAAGACCCGGACAGGCGGGCTAGAGCCAACGATCCAAACCGATTTGAGCCGATGTCCAACGACGACCAGAAAACCTCCCCGAGCAGTCTGAATCGCCCATTTCGGGTGGCCGTGGCACAGATTGCCCCAAAATTGGGCGATGTGGCTGCCAACCTCGAAATGCACAAGCGGATCATATCTGAGACCACCGCGGCTGGTGCAGATCTGGTGGTATTTCCCGAACTTTCCCTGACAGGATACTTTTTGAGAGATCTCGTCAGTGAAGTCGCCTTGAAACGTGACAGCAGTGAAATCATACAG
The DNA here is from genome assembly GCA_945874095.1 of Candidatus Kuenenia stuttgartensis. Classification (GTDB taxonomy): domain Bacteria; phylum Planctomycetota; class Planctomycetia; order Isosphaerales; family Isosphaeraceae; genus QWQI01. The sequence goes on along the minus strand of CAMCFM010000303.1, from coordinate 3,841 downwards.
TTGTCAGATGTTTCATCTCATACAAGTGTCGTATTTGGTCTGGTTGAAGAATCAAGCCAGAATCAGATTTACAACGGGGCCGTCTGGGTAGAAGGTGGAGTGGTTCAAGCGGTTCACCGTAAGGCCTATTTGCCGACATATGGGATGTTTGACGAGAGCCGATACTTTGCAGCCGGGAATCGGATGCGATGTTTTGACACGCGTTTGGGGCGGGTGGGCATCTTGATTTGTGAAGATGCGTGGCACTTGTCCAACACGGTAATTCTTGGAGCAGATGGAGCGGATCTGATCATATTGATGGGCAATTCACCGGCCCGGGGAGTGAACACGGCAGAGCTGGCCAGCCAGGCTGTCTGGCATCATATCGCCCGCAATGTGGCCATGTTTTTAAACGTGCCTGTGGTGTTTGCCAACCGGGTGGGATATGAGGACGGTGTCTGTTTCTTTGGATCAAGCCAGGTGATTGCTCCAGGCGGTTCGACACTGGCTCAGGCCGCTCAACTGGAAGAGGAGATTCTTTGGGCCACCATTGACCCATCGGCCACGCGACAGGCCCGGATCATAACTCCTCTGGCGCGTGACGAGCGTCTTGAACTGACTTTACGCGAACTGGAGCGGATCGCCCATGAGCGCAACCAAGCCTGACAGCGATCATCAAAATCCAAGCCAAAACATGCACACCAGTCAGCCTTGTCCGCATGCGACACCGGCCGCTGACCCTCTGACGCTGAACCTGCCGCTGGTCCAGAAAATCCTGGTCGGCTTCATTCGCAACGAAGTTCTCCGAACAGGCCTGAAGCGTGTCGTGTTCGGGCTTTCAGGTGGGATTGATTCCACGCTTGCTGCATATCTGGCGGCCGAAGCGCTTGGCCCTGAAAATGTGATGGGCGTGCGCATGCCATACAGCAGCTCTTCAAGCGAGACCATGGAACACGGCCAGCTTGTGGCCGACCGTTTGGGAATCCAGTCCAAAACGCTTTCAATAGCTGCCCAGGTGGACAGCTATTTCAGCCAGTTAAGCCCAGATGTGACACGCCTGCGACGCGCCAACATGATGGCACGCCAGCGAATGACGATCCTTTACGACCAGTCCGCCGAATTTCAGGCTCTGGTGCTGGGTACATCGAACAAAACCGAGTTACTACTGGGCTATGGCACGCTTCATGGAGACATGGCGAGCGCATTGAACCCGATTGGCGACCTCTATAAATCGCAGGTCTGGGAACTTTCCGAGCACATGGGTGTGCCTCCTGAGATCGTCAAGAAACCTCCCACAGCCGACCTCTGGGCCGGTCAGACAGACGAAGATGAGCTCGGATTTTCATATGCCGATGTGGATCGGCTACTGGTCAGAATGGTGGATCAGAGGATCCCTCTGGCTGATCTCGAAAACGAAGGGTTTCAAAAACAATTTATCGAACGCGTCGCACGTATGGTGCGCACCACTCAGTTCAAGCGTCGCTTACCTCTTATCGCCAAAGTAGGCCCTCGTACAATCGACCGCGACTTTCGTTACAGCCGCGACTGGGGCACGTGAGCCGAAACTTGGGTAAAGCTTCGGCTCATTTGCATTTATCCCATTTTTAACAGATCAATAGCTGTCAGCGCTGATCACTTCACCACCAGCTTTGGTTCCCAAAGCCATCCAGGTGACTTGATTGACCGAGGCTTTGATGAACCGGACCGAGCCGTCGCCCATCAACACGTTGGCACCGCCTGGGTGGGCGCTGGTTGCGTTGGAATAGGCTGAACCGTCGGCGTTGAAGTTGGCTCCGTTAAAACGGCAGCCGTTCCAGGGGTATTGCGTGCTGTTAGGTGGCACAATCGTATTGAACATGCCGATACCGATCGCTCCGATGCCCCAGCGATAGCCTTTGGTCGGTGTGACGGTTTTTGACGAACTCTGCCACATGGTATTGCAGGCGTTCATGCCTTGAATCGTCAGTGGGAGGTTGCTGGAAGCATCACGCATGGCTGCTCCGCCCGGGTCAACTGCGTTCGTCAGCACAACAGACCGATCCCCTTTACCCGAAGCACTGGCCATGGAAGCGCGGTCATCGGCAGATGCGTTGATGAAAGATGAGGCGTCGCCGCAAAGGCTTTCGCCGTAAGCGATCGTATTGGATGTCCCGTCCGAGACACTTGCGATGTAACAAGGTGTCTGAAACGAGAACATGCCGGTGGAATCACCCGTGGTAGAACCCCAGGATGAGGTGCCCATACAGGCCAGATAGCTGTTGATCGAGGTCAGACCAGATTTCGCGTCCGAAGGGCAAAGGAATGCAGCCACGCGAGTGTTGAACCCGGTGTAATTTGCTTCCCAGCCGTACTGTGCGCGGAATCGGTTCCATGGAGAAAGATTGAAATTGATGGCGTTGTAAAGATTGCCACCTTCGATATGTGGCAAAACCAGTGCCAGCGATCCCCATCCACCCCAGTTGATCGGGCCGCCGGCCGAACCGCCGGATCCATTGAACCGGGCGTTCAGAGAGACACCCAGAGGATAGCTCCCAAGAGCTGATTCGTAGTTGTACATGGCCAGGCCAAGTTGCTTCATGTTGTTCACGCACTGGGTCCGGCGTGCGGCTTCACGTGCGGATTGAACCGCAGGTAGAAGCAGGCTGATCAGAACCGCAATAATCGCGATGACAACAAGCAGCTCAATCAGTGTGAAGCCCTTGCGCGATTGACCCGAAAGAAGCTTCGTTCGAAGCGTATTCATAGTCCACTCTCTTAAAATCTTGATTGTTGTATGACTACTCAAAATAGGTTTCAACACGAAACCTATAATACTTTGCAAGAATATAAGGTTAAGCCGAAGAGAGAGCCGAACCTGATTCCGAGCTTATTTCTTCTTGGCAGGCGCCTGCTTGGCATCAGCTGCCTTACCAGCGAGCTCTCCAGCCTTTTCCACAGCGTCAATCGGTGTGGCCAGTGTACCTGACTGACGTTGCTCGCTATTGCCACCACATCCAACAAAGCTGCCTGAAACAACTGATGCCAGCACGATCAAAGCAATGGAACGAACGGTCATAGATGACTTCATGAGAGTCTTCCTCAATTTTGCAGTTCGAGTTTTTTCGGCGGAATGGATTGTAGGTATAATAATAAAAGTGCTGGGTTAATGTCAAGGCTTAAAAATTGTAAGTAATTGTAACGAAAATCGCTTTTCATATCCCACGAAAATATGGGATATGAGAACGATAAAGTCTTGATATAAAGTCTACAGTCGATCTTTACCACCCCTGAAAACGACTCAATTTCATGTAAAATTCAACATCTGTTTTCTCTACCATCATTCAAGAAATTTCACCATGCCTGTCTCAAGCATGTAAACCGCCTGCTTCACTTCTATCGTTTTATCTTTGAGGATTTCCGAACTTCGCCAGACTTCCTCCAGCCGAGTCACCGACTGTCGCACGTTCTGCTCTACAGCCGCCTGAACCCGTTCCTTCTCCTCCAGTGCTGACGGAAGAACGCCCAACCCCGGAATAATATGGTTCAATAGGCCCGCTATATAATGAGTTTCATGGGCCAGTCCATCAATCATCTTTAAAGCCGCAGTCACCGCCCCACAGCCTTCATGCCCCATCACCACCACAAGCGGCGTTTTCAGGTGGATCAGACCATAGCCAATACTGCCCAGAATGTCGCTGTCGATGATATTTCCAGCCACACGCACCACAAACAGATCGCCAAAGCCTTGGTCAAACACCAGTTCAGGCGGCACTCGGCTATCGCTGCACGCCAGAATCGTAGCAAACGGCTGCTGGCCAGTGGTCAAATGGCTACGCCAGTCGGCCGCCTGGTGGGCATGCAGCATCTGCCCCGAGATAAATCT
>CAMCFM010000302.1 GCA_945874095.1 Candidatus Kuenenia stuttgartensis | reverse complement strand
AAGCTCAAAAGCCGTTACCTGGCTGAGTGTTATGCAGCCGGCGACAGGCTTGTGATCGAAGAGCTTCAACGAGCCGCCGAATATCTCGGTGGATCATTGGGCGGGCTGGTGAATCTACTCGACCCTGGAGCCGTGATTTTGGGCGGTGGTCTGAGCCTGGCCCTGGGCGAACCTTGGCTGAACTGGGTGCGTGAAGCCGCCAAACAGCACATTCTGGTCTTTCCAGCTGAAGGCGAAATCATTCTGCCAGCGAATCTGGGAGACGATGCCGGAGTTCTTGGAGCCGCACTTTTAGCACGAGAAGTCACTCGGCTGGCGGACTAAATTGGGCTCGAATAGGGCTTCATTCTGCAGTCCAGGAAAATGACTGGCCTAACAGCCAGCGTCTCAGTGCCTGAGTATCCGCACTTGGAATGGTTTTCTGGAAAGCTGGCATTCGGCCCTTACCTTGCTCAATGTGTTCGCTAAACCGTTGCGAGAAGGCCAGAATTGGTCGGCCTGTCAGCCTTGGTCCAATCTCATTGCCTTCGCCAGAGGTTCCGTGACAGTTCGAGCACTGGTTCCGAAACAGCTCCGCAACCTGAGGATTCGTGGCGGATTTCGAATCTACCTGAGACTGATCCGTCTGTGCAGATTCCGTCAACGCTTTTTCAGGCTCAAGCAATTCAATTTTTGCTTTGTGACCTGGCGGATATAACTTGCTCAAATGCTCTGCCATGAGCCCTGAATATTCCTTGGGCAGGGTCGCTCCCCAGCCAATCATTTTCTGCACCTCAGCCTGCCACTGAGCCAGCGTAAGCCTTTGCTGTTCAATCATTTCAGATGAGTGACAGACGTTGCAGTGAAGCTGGAGACGCTGATTGAAAAAGGCGGATCGTTCCTCTGGATCGAGTTCCAGAACCTGTTCTAGAGGTGGTTCGGATGGGACGGTCCGCGGTGGAGTGGGGGCTTGCTGAAGTGCCCCTGAAACCGACCAGGCTGAGAAGACAGCGACCCCAAGACCACTGGCAATAAGTTTGAATGAGTTATGCATAGGAATCTCTTGATCAGCCAATGACTTGAAATGGGACACGCTCGATGGCGTTATACAAATATCCGCTACGATTCCAGAACGGATCGACGGGCTGGGTTTGACCGTTGCTATCCGTGGCCCTGACTTCCACAAAGTGTTGGCCTGGCTTGATATCTGCGATTGTAAACTCCCAGCGAACCCACGCACCCTGAACCGGATTTTGGGTCACGATTCGGGCCGTCTGCCAAGCGGAATGCGCACTTGTCCGGACTTCCACTCGAGTGACCAAGCCTGGGCCGGTCCAGGCGGAACCGCGAATGGTGAGTGAATCGCGAGCTGAAATCTGGGCATTCTCAGTGGGCCAGGTCAGCTGCGACTTTACATTGAGAATGGTCACGCTTTTGAGTTGATCGGGAGTCGGCGCCACACTTGGAGCTAAGGCCAGGGTGGGCATCTTATAGCTTTTACGCTGAAAATCGCTGGGCGATTCCTCGGCGGATGCCGTGATTCGCTTCACCCATTTCACCCAGTGGTTACCGGTCCAGGTGGGCACAACGAGCCTTAAAGGCCCGCCGTGGAGGAGCGGCAAGGGCTCTCCGTTCATACGATCGACAAGCAGAACATCGTCTTGGAGCAGACGTTCCAGAGGCAGGCTTCGGGTGAACGACGGAGTCATCTTGCTTGCCGTCGGGTCGGCTGTTTCAAAGATCAGATGTTTGGCTCCATCCTTCAGGCCCAGGGCTTCGATGAGATCTTTGAGCCTGAGACCACTCCACATGGCTTGACCAATGGCGCCGTGCTCCCAGGGCAAGCCCGGAACAATCGGTTTCATGAGGCCACGTCCGTTGCCGGCACACATGAGTACCGCAGGCAGTTCATGGCGTGGAAATCCGTTCATGATTTCGGCGATTTTGAACTTTTTTTCGGATTGAAAAAGCCCATCGAGTGTCACCGACCAGCCTTGCGTATTGACAGCTGGTTCGCCGAAATGGCTACGGACGAAGAACCAGGGATTGGGAGTAAATTCGGAGTCGAGCTGATCGACCGGTGTTTCCAGATCCAAAGGGCGTCGAGAACGGACAATCAAACCACTGGATTTGCCTGAACCAGCCTGGGATTCGCTGGCACTCAGCCATTTTACGCTAAAAGCGGAGGCTGAAATGGCTTGAAAGGTCTGCGATAAGAATCGGCGACGATGAGTATGCATGGCGGTGATAGCCTCTATGCTTTTCTTTGAGGTATTTCTGATAGAGTGTTTATAGTCGAAATCGACGACTCAAGCAATGGTTATACTTCAAACGTTCTGCGGACTGACGGTTATTTTAGAACCCATAAGTCGAATAAAGCTCCATCGTTTGCCAGGAAATTTTGCAAATCCAGTTGATAATATTTCTCGATGAGTTCATTAATCTTATGAAACTTGAGATAGTTTTTTAGTGTGACATTTTTAGGCAGACCTTGATCCGATTTGCCGGAGCTCATAAAAATCATTGCAGGGCGACTGGTTTCAATATCGCTGGCAAGCTCGGCGAGGAAACGCGATTCAAGGACTTTATCGAACGAGCCTTTTGCATAGATTTCGGCTTCTGAAAGATTTAAATCGTGGGATTGGGAATAAAGTAATGCCACAGGGAAAAACCAGAGAAATCTCGAACCGGGCCGCTTATCGGCCTGCAAAAGAAAGGGATAGGCTTTGAGTGAACTTGAGACGACTAGGACCCGATTATTTTCCGCTGGTGTTTCTTTAAGGATTTCAAAGAATCGGGCGTTCCAATATCGGCCCTGATCGTCCATCCTCCAGATAAAAACTCCGCTGATTGATAGCTGAAGTGCGAGCAAACAGGCTAGTGACCAAGATGCGAAAGACTTCTGAAAAATCGTTTTTCTTTGAATGTTGTCGAAAAGTGCGGAGAGGTTTAATGCAAAAACAGAAACCACAAGGAATTCAAATGGGATCATATGGTAGTACCAGCCCTTGGCTTGATAGAGATACGAAATTAATGCCATAACGGCCAAAACCATCAAGTAAATCGTTCCTGGGATCGTTTTTTTCTGATTTAAAGCGAGAATCAGAACCCATACGATATCCACACAAAAAACCACTGTAGCCAAAAAAACATACGCCGAATGTTTGTTATGTAAAGGATTAAAGGAATTCCAGATTGCGCTGGCTGGGGCGTAATAGGCAGAGTTTCCTTTGGAGATCAAAGGGGCAAGCACTTCAAGATAATTCGTCCTGATTTGAGGCGAAAAGGCAAAAAACAGAGCGTAGAGGACGCCAAACAGGACAAACCCAAACAATTCCGGACAAACCCATATCGACCGCTTTCTAACCTTTATGAACATCGCCAATTCGCCCGCTAAAATCATGACAATAAAATAAGGCTTTAATGCAGCTCCCATACCTGCAAGGAAACCGGCGGCCAGGAGAAAAAAGTCGCCATGATTTACCTTTCCATTTTGAACTCGGGAGAATCTGATAAAGAAAAATGGTGATGCCAGGATGATGAACAGATGCTCGCGCTGACCAAAATCGTGAAAAACCTGCGTCATCAGGTTCATGAAAATCCATGCGGATATCCATATTGAGGATGTCTTTGCGGATATCCCATTACAAGCCATGACCCGACGGATTGCGAGTGTGCTGACCAGAATTGCAATAAGAACGACCACGGCAAATGACTGCATGACTGTGAGCCCGCTGGCCTGCGAAATCAGCACCGGCAGGGCACTCATATACATGATCAGGGGTGTATTATTATCATAAAAGTCTACGTAAGGCGTTTTACCTTCGAGAATGAGCTGACCGCATTGCAGATAAAGGGCTGCGTCGTGATTGATATAAAAGCTGCTGAAGCACGAAGTGGCTGCGAGCAAAACGTATTGCAGGGCTGGGACAAGCCAGCAAGACGGACGCAATATCAAACGACCCATGATGAACTAACTCAATTCTACGTACCCTGAGATATTCACAAAGCGAATCGATGGAATTTAATTCTAATTGAAAGACCAGTATTTTTCAAGCTAAAGCCCGCCATGTCAGGGGACATGGCGGTATTATATGTGAGTCTTTAGGTCAGGCAGGGGTGGAAAGGGCCTGAAGTTCTGGCTCATAGACGGGTAAGACGGCTTCAAAGACGGTTCCACGATCAGGCTGGGAACGGTAACGAACGCGGCCATTCATCTGAGCTACGATTCGGGCCAGCCGAGGGAGGCCGAGGCCGAGGCCCCTGCCGGCTTTTCGACCACAGTAAAATGGGTCGAAAAGGTGGCTTGATTCACGCACGTCAAAGCCTTGTCCGTCGTCTTCAACGGTCAGGCGCAAGCCATGCTGTTCAAGTTTTAACGAGACTTGAATCTGACCGCCGCGAGGGCTTGCTTCCATGGCGTTTCGAACAAGGCTCAGAATCATGTGACGAAATGCGTCGGGGTCGAACTGATCCGTTTCATATCGCTGTGCCTGTGGGCAAAGATGGACTTCAAAGCGGATTTCGCGACGCTGAAGATCTTCTTTCAGCTCCCGATGAATCGCACGGACCACCTCGGCAGGTCGACAGAAGCGGGGCCTGAGGTCGGTAGGACGTGCGATAAATATGAGGTCGCGAAGCATTCTATGGGCACGTAAAGATTGATCAATGATCGCTTTGAGCGAAGACTTGGTGGTCTGATCCGGTGCTTTTGCAAGTAGCAATTGAGCCCTGCCCTGAATCACCGCCAGGGGGTTGTTCAACTCATGCCCGGCGCCGGCTGCAAATTCTGCCAGCGACTCAAATCGGCCGGCCTGAGCCTGACGTTCTGATCGTCGGTGATTTTTACCCATCTCTTCAGACCAGTCGTCGAGCCGGCCAAGCAATTCCCACCAATGGGTTTGCAACTGATTCCACTGCTGCTGGACAACCTGAAAATCGGTTCCTTCAGCACCACCGATGGGGTCTGAACTGCCCTTGATTGGAGTCGACTGAGCAGGCTTAACGCTATTTTTTGAAGTCTTCAAGAGCGTTTCGGAATCGCGGCTGATTGTCTGTAGAATCAGGCTGGCTTGATCCAATTGAGATTGAATGGCCTGAGTGTGGTGAGCGGAGTGGATCAGGCTGATCGTGCGTTTCACGAGCCTTGTGTCTTCTGGTAGAGACAAGGTCAATTCGTTCGAAAGGTTGGCGACTTTGGCTTCGAGGAGAGCAACGCGAGGATCTTTCATCGAAGTTTCGCTGCGATGGCCTCGTTGAAGTGCATATCGACTCTGCGAATAAATGACATGAGCTTGCTCAAGGATCGACAACAATCCCTTGTCATCTAATGACTTCGAATGACTGGATGTGATTTCGGTCGCAAAATTCCCACGCGATGTCCAAAGGAATCGGGCGAGTTCGTCCTGGCGGTTTTGAGCCAGGTTCCATTGGGACCAAAGTGTGGCTCTAAGGCCGAGGATTTTGGTTTCAATTTGATGCCTTACGGATGACTCTGATGCATCGCACCAGTCGGCAAAATCGCGAGGAGATTTGGCAGCGATCAACCAGAGCGGCCCCTGGAGCCAAATGGACCATGCCAAACCAGTCCAGGGCAATTCGAACGAGCACTCTTCCGCATGTCGTTCGATGGCCAGACCGATGGCCAGGCCGGATTGGAAAAGCTTCGTGACGGCTGAAAGCTCTCTGGAAGACTTTAAATCCCAGAGCGATTCAGGCACGCCCGAATTCGTTGTTGAAGCGTGTTGGGCGTCTGACCAAAGATGTTGGGAAACGTAACCTGGGTCCCACTTTAAAAACTTTGCCAGCTTTGGATCCAAGTTCGAATCAGGCATGCCTGCAAGCATGTCAGCCCACGAATCAGCAGTAGCCCAAAGCCATGGGAGGCCGGTGGCCAACATGGGTTGACGAGACTTTGAGCAGGCATCCGTCGAAGGCATCGACACGGAGAGGGACTCCTTACCGGCTCAGCCTTGGTTAGCCATCCATAGCTATCAAGTTTTCGCCATATACTC
>CAMCFM010000301.1 GCA_945874095.1 Candidatus Kuenenia stuttgartensis | reverse complement strand
TGCGTGTGTTAATCACTTTGTACCGGTATGTTGTTGTTGTTGATGATTCCTGCCATAATCAGAAATCAGGGAGCCAAAACCGGACCGGGACAAAGCCAGAATCCGATGCAAAGAGATTCCAGTCAGGGGCTTTTTTTGAGAATCCAGATCGAGACTCGAACGGAAAGTTCTTGGGAAAGTGATGGGACGACTCGAAGACCAGGACGAACTTTGGAGACCTGAGCCTGAAAACTCAGATCCGAGCCAGTCCCCAAAAACCGAAGGGCCTCAAAAAATCCAGGACGTGGACCCAAACTCGTTCAAGGATGAGCTGAATCTGGCTGAGTTTCCGATCGCAGCTCTCACCGATCGCGTTCCCGATGGCCAGAATACGCTCGTTTTTGAAGACCATCTGGAACAGCGCGACGGCCCTCCAATTGTTCGCCGCCTGTCGATCTCAGGGCATGGTAAACTCGGCCTCCCAGCGGCTTTGGATGATCAGGTGATCGTTGGTTTGATCCAATTGACGAAACGTCAGAATAATTTCACGAATGCCAGAGTGTATTTTAGCCGTTATGAATTGATTGAACTCCTGGGATGGCCTCAGGATGGACACAGTTATCGCAGAATCGAAGAAGCGCTTAACCGCTGGGTCGGTGTGGTGCTTTCGTATGAAAATGCGTGGTGGGATAACGATGAAAAGTCGTGGGTTGACGAAACTTTTCACATCATCGACAACGTCACACTTTATAACCGTGAAAAGGCCATGAACAAGCCATCATCATCCAAAGGCAAGAGGCCCAAGCCGATGTCGAGCTTTCGCTGGAATGAAGTGATGTTTCGAAGCTTTCAATCAGGCAATTTAAAACAATTGGATCTCGAATTTTATCTTGGCCTCCGATTACCGACTTCCAAACGGCTTTACAGGTTTCTCGACAAGCGGTTTTATCATAGGGAACGTGTCGATTTTGACCTGAGAACTCTGGCCTGTGAACATGTCGGAATGAGTCGCGAATATGCTCCTACGGAATTGAAACGGAGATTGCGACCAGCACTTGACGAACTCGAAAGAAATGGTTTCCTGGAGCCATTACACGACAACGAACGTTATGTGAACGTGGAAAAAGGCCGATGGCGCATTCTCTTTGTCAGGGGCCACAAACGCCGTGCCGAAGAGGATGCGGCCAAAGAGACCAACACGGTGGAGGCTTTGCACGTGGAATTGACATCAAGGGGCGTGCATCATCAGGTGGCGTCAGATCTTGTGTCAAAACATCCGTTGGATCGTGTCCGAGCGAAAATTGAAGTTTTTGACTGGCTTGTCGGACACTCTGACCAGCATGTTGCGCGTAATCCGGCGGGTTATCTTGTGGCCTCAATCCGCGATGATTATACGTTGCCGGATGATTATATTCCCAAGCTGAAAAAAGCGCGTAAACCACAGGCTGAAGATAAATCAAAAACCACACCAGTTGCCGATACGACAGAGCTGAAAACCAGCGAGAATACAACTCCAGGCGGGTTGCAACCGGCTCGAAAAAAGCCTGGAAAACACGACTTGCTGGCTGACCCTGAAATTGAAAAACGGCTGACAATTCAATGGGAAGCCTTATCTGAGTCGATGCGCGAAGAGATTGCCGAAGAGGTTAATCAAAGGCATGGTGGGCTATTGCGATGGCCTGCCCTGATGCTGCCGCTGTATCTCGAACGATTGCATGAGCGGTTTGGGTTTGATTCACCCGTAGCTGAAAATGCAGAACCACAATCTTAAAAAACATTCTCAGGAAGACCATGACAAAGATCCGAATTGCAATTGGAATCATCGTGATTCTATTTCTAGCGACCCTCGTGATGACGGGATCAGTTTACAATCAAATGCCTGCGAGAGTTCCGATGCACTGGAACATCAAGGGCGAAATTGACGGATATGGTCCACGTGCAACAGTATGGATCATTCCGGTGATTGATCTGGCAATGGTTGCATTATTTATTGGGCTGGCGTGGTCGATTACGAAGGTTGAGAAAGAGCGACTGGCGATTTTATGGATGGGTGTTTCAGTCATGGTATTTTTTGTGGTGCTTCAGGGCTTGATTTTGTCCGCAAGTCTGGGGAATAAGGTGGACATGACGCGCTGGATGGGAGCTGCGATGAGCCTCATGTTTGGCGGGATGGGACGAAGCATGCGAGATATTCCACGCAACGGACTGGCTGGAATCCGGACGCCCTGGACCATGGCCTCAGATGAAGCCTGGCAGATATGTCACCACAGAGCGTCGAAAATCATGGTCGCTGGAGGAATCGCCGGCTTTCTGGTGAGTATTATCCTGAGCGGAGTGGCTGGAATTTTGATCAGTGTGGGCTCGATGCTTTACACTTTGGTAGACAGCTATATCGCAACCCGGCCTGATCGTATGAAGGAAAGTTCCTAGATTCAGATTTTTCTAGCCGCCGGGCGCTAGCCCCCGGTTTCGGCGAGTTAGAAAACCAACCGGGGCTAGAGGCAGGACGATAGACACGTTTTTTCCGGGTTTGAATCTAGCCGCCAGGCGCTAGCCTCCGGTTTCGGCGATTTAGAAAACCAACCGGGGCTAGCGCAATACCGGCTAGATAAAGCCAAAGCCAACCGGGGCTAGCGCCAAGACCGGCTAGTAAATCGCTGCAAAAACCTGGAAATGGATCTCCACATTGCCCTATAAAGCAAATTTAGGTCTTATAACCGTATTTATCGGACGTTGGTGAATCCTGCCCTGTGATCGCACAAATTTTGAAAATCTTGCACGCCGCATCTTGCAAAACCAGACTGGATGATCCATTTTATACAGGTTAAACACACGCCCTCACCTGAAGAAATTCCTAATGCTTCGCAAAGTAGAGATTTGAGAATGAATCAGAAACAGTTCTTAAATCTGTTCAAGCCCGAAGACGAGACAGACTTTCTTAAAGCGATCAACGAGATTACTGGTCCTGAGGGATGGAAGTCTTTCTTCAAGAAGTATCACCCCCTGCTGCTGCGATATGCGTCCAGGAAGGGTATGAAACTGGTGGAGTCTGAGGACATCGCTTCAGAGGTCATGACGACTTTGTTTATCCGTGTCCTCGAGAAGAAGTTTCAGCTCACAGGCCCGTTTCGCTGCTATCTTGCGATCATCGTACGAAACGAAGTGATCAATTATTACCGGGATAATGAGCGGTTCTATGGTAACGGACTGGCCGCCTTAAGCAGCCTCGCCAAAGATGAGGTCTGGATCAAACATGACCATTACACAGACCTCGGTGAGGTGGTGGATGTCGAGGTCAGGCAAAAACTCGAAATCCTCGCCCAAGGTATGGAGAAGGTAAAAAAACGGGTCGCACCACGGAGCTGGGAGATGTTCTATGAAGTCACGGTTGAGAATGTTCCCGGAATTGAAGTGGCTCAAAAGTTTGGCGTCAAACCCCAGACCGTCTACCAGCGCAACTTTCAAATCCTGAAAATGATCCGAAAAGCTTGCGATTTGTCACTGACGAAACTGTGAACCTGGAATTAATTTCGGCTTTTAAAGCCAGCCCTGCGGCAGGATTCTGAGTCTTGTTTAGCCGGTATTGCGCTAGCCCCGGTTGGATTTCTAAATCGGCGAAACTGTGGGCTATCGTTCAGCATCTAGCCGGTATTGCGCTAGCCCCGGTTGGATTGGATATTCGGAACCGGGGCTAGCGCAAGACCGGCTAGATAAACCCAATCGAACCGGGGCTAGCGCCAAGACCGGCTAGATAAACCAAAACCAACCGGGGCTAGCGCAATACCGGCTAGATAAACCCAATCGAACCGGGGGGCTAGATTCTGATTCCACTTCGCCGGCTTATGCGATAGCGGGCCGCTGGGGGAAGCGGCCCGCTTCGGACTAATCAAACTAAGGGGGATCTCACGGATCAATCATGGAAAGAATGTTCCAATTCAGGGATGTCAGGCTGATTCAGCCAGACTTGAATTCCCTGATACGGAACCTCCTCCACGGCGGTCTCGGCTGTCGTAAACCACCATGCTGGCCACCACAGGCCGGAGCAGATCGTTCATGATTTCCGAACGATCCTTGCCCATATGAATCGCATATAGCCAGAGCTTGCGGTCCAGGTCTTCCTCGATCGCAAACATTCTCTGGATTCGTCGGGGCTTTGATGACTTCGCCCGGACTGGTGCCGACCGCCCTGCCCTGCTCCCTGATTTGATTCCCAAATCAGATTCAGTACCCGTCACCGTCATGGATGGTGCGGATCCCGCAAGCTCGGCCTGTTCCTGAATCGATGATTCCAGTTCGATCCCTTCAGGTGTCAGGTTCCGTTCAAACTCGGCTTCCGTCATGGTCGGACGCACCAAGCCTGTTCTTCGGTCCGGTCCTGGAATCCCGCCGCGTCGATTGGTACTCATGACTTCTCTGCTCCTGTCCACTACGTTTTTTAATTCTGATCAGATGAATGAGATGGTCGAGTCGGTCTGGTCGTTGGTGGGCATGTCCAGATTTTCAGGATCTTCTGAAAATCACCCCCCTGCCCTTTGAACGGCTTCAGGCTACTATCCAGCTTTTTTGCGAGAGGCTTTGTCGTCGACCTTCGGCACCTCAAGACCCCATCGTTCCGCGAGGATCCGGGCTGCATCCTGATATGCTGACGCTCCCTGCCCTGCCCTGTCATAAATCACCAGAGGAATCCCCCTGGCATAAGCCTCGCGAAATTTGACCGACATCGGCACCGATTTCGGAAACACGGAGTCCCCGAAATAGTTCCTGACTTCGTTTTCAATCTGCTTCGCCACCAGAGTTCTGTCCGTCTTGGTCACAATCACTCCGCCAATGTTCAAAGGTCCACTATCTGTGAACTCTTTGCGGAAGTCGCTCACATCGCGGATCAAAGCCTCAAGAGCTTTCACCCCGGCGAGCGCTGCCACACATGGGTCGATCGGAATCAGAACCTCTCGCACAGCGTAAAGGATCGCCACGTTGAGCGGAGTGACCACAGGAGAGGTATCGATGACGGCGATGTCAAACGTTCCGGCTGGTATCTGGCGGAGGATTCGGCGGATCCGAAACTCTCGGCCATGGCCCAGGCCTGTGGTGCTGCCCATTTGATCGGAGCAGTGAGCAAGTCGCTCGCCGGGTGAGAGGATCGAGACGTTTTCCACGTCCGTCGCTTCGATCAGCTCCATGGGCGACAAGGTGTCGTTGACGAGCAGGTCAGCCAGCCCGGCGGCTGAAATGCCTTCCGCCCGGTATCCAAGCGAGGCATTGCCGGAAGGATCGGCATCGACGAGCAGAACCTTATAGTCCCGCTCTGCCAGTGCGGCCGCCATGTTGATGGCCGTCGTGCTCTTGCCGACGCCGCCTTTGGCGTTGGTTACAGCGATTGCGATCATCAAAAGGCCCCTTGTCTTGCAGAGTCGTGCGCATGTCCAATTCGCGCAACATCATTATCTTTGACAGTCTATCGGCATGACCAAGCGAAGTTGATGAGTCGAAAACTGGAAACCAAGCGACTTTGATTCCAAGCCATATCGAAACCAAGTGATCTTGAAACCAACGGAACTGGAAACCAAGTGATCTTGAAACCAAGCGACCTCGAAACCAACAAAACTGGGTACCAAGTCATATGTAAACCAAGTTCCATTGGTTCCAATAAGACTGGGAACCAATAAGACTTGAAACCCAGCGAAATTGAATGCTTGGTGACTTGATTCACAGGTCAATTGGAACATGGGTACATAGAAACCAATATAGATTGGTACCCAGTTGACTTGGTTCACAGGTACCAGTTTTTACAGGTAACAATATTTCACAGGCAAATCGGTACATGGGTGAATGGAAACCAAGCGAACTTGAGACCAATCGAAATTGGAACCAAGGCAAATTGGAACATTGGCGCCTTGGTAAATTGGTCCCAGTGTTTCAAGGCGCCTTGGAATCAACTGAGCTTGGTACCAATGTAGATTGGTCTCAAGCTTCCCATGTTTCGATACAGCTTGGTACCAAGCTATATTGGAACATGGGTGTGATGATCCAGAATCGTCAA
>CAMCFM010000300.1 GCA_945874095.1 Candidatus Kuenenia stuttgartensis | reverse complement strand
TCGAGAATTTTCAGGGTGTTGATGGTGAGACTCTGGGGCAGACTTTTGACTTTGGAGGGGCTGCCGGTGTGCTTGATCAGATTTTCGAGAGAGCTGCGAAGGCTGGTGAAGCGGTCGGTACCGACGTTATAAACACCGGGTTTATCGCGGTCGAGTGCGATCATATAGGCATCCATCAGGTCGTTGGCGTGTACGAATTGAAATCCGCCATTGCCGGGGCCGATGATCCAGATGGCTCGGCCTTCTTGAATCCATTTAAATAGAATCTGGAAGATACCGAGTCGTCCATGACCGAGGATGGTTCGGGGACGAATTACTACGAGTTTCATTTGAGCTTTATCAGCAACTTCACGCACGGCGAGTTCGCCTGCAAGTTTACCTCGTCCGTATATTTCGGCGGGATTTGTGGGGGTTTGCGAGGTGATGGGGCAAGTTTCGGGGATTCCAAAAATGGCGCTGGAGCTCATATGGATGAAGCTGTTGACGCCGGCTTTGGAGGCTTCTTCGGCGGCGATTCGGGAGCCATCGACATTGACTTCCCAGAATTTATCGCCCGATTTTGTGAGAGGGACGAGTGCCACGTTATGGTGAACGACGTCGATGCCTTTCATGGATGCAGCCACAGCGGCACGGTCGCGGATATCGGCCTTAATGAAAGCGATCTCTTTGGGGCGGGTGGAATCTTCCCAGATATCGAGGATGGAGACTTGTTCGCCGCGTTCGAGTAGACGTCGAGCGATGAGGTTACCGAGGAAACCGGAGCCGCCGGTGACGAGATGGCGCATGGTGGGGAAAGCCTTTCATGAAGAATTACAAATGTGAGAGATGAGGATATGGAGGGGGGTGAGTTATGGATAGATAATTGCAATCAATCCGATAATTGTTGCAATACTCAGGATATAGTAACTGACTATGTCCTGAAGTGCGAAAACGACAGGGTCGTGGTGCATCCAGCCCCTGTCGACGAGGAGCCACATTCGGCTTAGCCAGTAAAACAGGAGTGGGCAAAGGGCTAAAAGCAAGTCAGGACTGGAGTATCTTAAATGAATTTCAGGGCTGCTGACGTACATGGCGAGGTAAAGGACAGAGAGGCCGCCGGCGACCATACCTTGATTGCAAATGGTTGAGACGTCAGAGGTCTGGTATCCACGTCCATCGGTTCGAAGTTTTCCGGAATTTCGGAGGACAACCAGTTCGCTGCCGCGTTTGATTAATGCAAGGCTCAGGAAGAAGAAAATGGAGAAGCCGGTGAGCCAGTGTGAATAGGGAAGATTAGCAGCTTCGTGGCCTGCAATGAGGCGAATGGTATAGAGAGCGGCCAGAAAAAAGACATCGACAAGTACGCGTGATTTGAAATAGAAAGTGTAAGCTGTCGTTAACAGGATATAAGTGATCAGAACGGCAGAATATTGGACAGGCAGGGAAATGCAGATCACAAACGCAGCCAGGAGCAGGGCAGGGCACATGGCAACTCCCCAGCTGAGTGGGAGATTACCGGCTGCAAATGGACGTTTTGACTTGGATTTATGAAGGCGATCGGAGGTCAGGTCGAGCAGGTCGTTCATCACATAAAGGCCGCTGGCGCATAGGCTGAAAGCTATAAATGCGAGGATTGAATTGCCAATCACCTGAAATTCAAAGATGCGATGGCTGGCCACGGCCGGGAGAAATACAATGACATTTTTAACCCACTGGTGAGGTCTGATGGCCTTGACCAGAGATTTTTTGACGGATTCGGTGGCTGCAGGAAACTGGTTGGCGACAGGGCATAATAAAGCGGCCTGATCGACGAGTTTTTGAGAGCCTACGACGTGGGCGGCCGAGGAGTGTTTCCAGACTTTGAGGTCGGCATGGGAATTCCCCATATAATCGAATTTTTTATCACCAAAACGGCGGACAAGTTCTTCGGCTTTGTCTGCTCCGGTGTTATTGCTACCGGGCTGGCTGCCGATGACATCGTCAAAAAGTCCGATATGGTTGGCGACTGAGTGTGCGAGCCTCTCGTTGGCACCCGTGACCAGCAGAATCGGGTGGCCGTGCGATTTGGCAATATGGATAAAATCCAGAACATCTTTATGGTAAGGCAGGGTGACAGGATCAATCACAAGCTGATCAACGGCGGCGGATTTAAACCCTGATCTGCCACTTCGAAAATAAGCCATGATGAGTGAAAAAATCGAGGATGGATGTTTCTTCAGGAGCTGGAGGATGGTTTCCCAAAGCGTATCGGATCGAACCAGAGTGCCATCAAGGTCGACGCAGATCGGTGTTTTAACGTTGTCAGTGGTTGGATTCATAGCCTTTGGATCAATCATCGTTGTTATTGAAGAGCGTTTCTGAACCCATTCAAGGTGAAAATATACCAGACAGACGTTGGTCGAGAAAGAAAGAATTCAGGATGTGATTTTGATCGACGCGGATGATGACAATTTAAGTCAAAACGAGTCGTGATTTTAATGACGAATTTCTTTTCATGAAATGGAATTTGAATCCATTGATGATTGAAACAGTCGTTTGTAAAGCCGTTTGTATCTTTTACCGCCGACATCTTTCAAGTCGAACAATTGATCGACGGTCGAGCGACATCGGGTTTCAATGTCAGGTTCAGAAGCCATTTGAAAGGCTTGTTTGAGAGCTTGAGCGATGGTTTCGTCGGTCATGTCGTCGAGGAGAACACCGACATTATTTTTGCTGAGCTGGGCATCGCAATCACCAATTTTCCGAGTGCTGACAACGACACAGCCGGAGGCCAGATATTCCGCCAGTTTGGTGGGCGAACTGGAGATTTTAGAGTATGACGGTTTAATAAAAGAAAGAGCGATATCGGCAGCCCTCAGGCGTTCCGGCAGCTCAGAGGGAGCCACTTTTTGAACCCGAAAATCGGTGTTTTCCTCAAGGCCGGCCTGAATCAGAGATTGTATTAAAGGCTCTTTCGGGCTTTGGGTAAAAATCAGGGCAAAGCTCGAAGGATCCTGACGTTTTGCAATCGACCAGGCTTTGACCATATCGTCCGTCATATACCAGCCGCCCAAGGCCCCAACATAAGCCACAACCCGTCTGCCGGTCAGGCCTTGATCGTGCTTGGCCTGATCGCGGGAAATTTCGGAGGATTTTTGATACCCTGAGGTGTTCACGCAGCATGGGATGACTTCGATCGGGCGATGATCGGGCAGACACCAGGCGCCTAACTCGTTTTGGGCGATGGCTTTTGGGAACATGATTTCACGGCCTGCATCGGTGAGGATGACGAAGCCGTTGGCGACTCGTACGATCGCTCGTTCAGCGGCCTTCATGAGCCGAAACTTGAGGCCGCCGGCTTTCCAACGGCCCGCATCGACATATTCTTCAGGGTTGAATCCACGGATATCGAAGATGAGTTTTTGAGGCTTTTTCCAGCGAGCGAGTGCGCCCATGGCGGATGCCACATGAGCCCGGCCATGAATGACCTGAAGCCCTTCACGGCGGGCGAGACGGCGGGCGAACCAGGCCCCTACAGCGATATCCCACATGGTTGCGGGCAGGCTTGGGCGTTTATGGTATTTGAGGGCGATCCACTGAATTCCGCTGGCTGCAAGCCGGGCTTGGGTGGCTTGTTTTTCGGTATCAGGCCATGAATCGGGCCAGCCTGGTTCGAAGCTCATGAACCAGATTTGATGGCCATCGTCTGCGAGTTGCCTTAAATAGGCCAGCACCTGGGTCTCGACCAGAGGTTCCCTGAGGCTGAAATAGCAGATATAGAGCAGTTTCATCGGGTATGGTCGCTTCTGAAAGAGGGGCAAGGCGTGGACTTTGACCCTGTGATTTAGAGGATAATATAACAGAATCCATTTGGTATGTATACGAATTAAGCTGAAAAAAAAGTCTGATTCCTGACTTCGATTCTTATCGATGTTATTTTATCGCAATAATAATGATGAAATCATATTCGTGATCAGTATCACGGGCTATCAATGGGATTAATACCGTAAATAATAATAAATGGTTTTGAGGGTTTCGCTGAAATAGGTGACCAGTCCCTCGTCGGTTTTGTACCAGTTGGCTTCGTCGATATGAGGCTGGCGGGCTGCTGCGTAGGAGAGTTTAATTCCTGAGCCTGCGAAGACGCGTTCGAAAATCCATTGGCTTCGGCGGGTATGAAAGGATGAGGTGACAACCAGCAGGCTTTTCAGGCCATTTTTTTCTGCATAATCGCGATAGAAGCGGGCTTCTTCGGCCGTGCTGGTGACCCTTCCACGAAGTCTGACGAGTCGGTCGGAGGGAATTCCGGACTTGAGCATAATGACTTGTGCAAGCTGGCTTTCGAGATTTCCGAAGACCATGTCGTCGGGAAAATCGACAATCAGAATCGTTGGTGCAAAGCCTCTTAAATACAATTCTGAGGCGCGAATCGGCCTGACTCGAAAGTCGCCCAGAAGGATGCAGATCGCGTCGGATTTCTCCGGGTTATTCACGCGAAAGCTTAATGCATATCGCTGTAATAACGGTGGAGCCCAAATGCGAGCGGAAAGGCCAGCGATGATCAGAATCGCAGCAAATGCTAGTATGAATCGCCTCAAGCGGCGAAAGGAGCCAGATTTAGGGATGATTTCCGGCTCGGTTGTCATGGCGATTGATCAGGATTCAAGAGCCCGTTTTTCTCGATGAGCCAGGTCGAGGTCGTGTTCGACCATCATTTTGACCAGACCCTTGAAATCAACTTCGGGTGTCCAGCCGAGTTGATCCCGAGCTTTTGAGGCATCGCCGAGCAGGATGTCAACTTCGGCGGGTCGTGTGAATCGCTGTTCAAACTTTACAAAGTCTTTCCAGTCAAGGTCCAGTGCGCCAAACGTCAGCTCAAGAAATTCGCGTACGGAATGCGTCTCGCCGGTGGCTACGATGTAATCCTGAGGCACTTCCTGCTGCAACATCAGCCACATGGCTTTGACATAATCGCCTGCAAAACCCCAGTCGCGGCATGCGTCAAGGTTGCCCATGACCAGCTCTTTTTGGAGGCCAGCCTTGATGCGGCCGGCGGCGAGAGTGATTTTGCGAGTGACGAAGGATTCGCCACGTCGTGGAGATTCGTGGTTGAAGAGGATCCCGGAGCAGGCGTACATGTTGTACGACTCGCGGTAGTTGATGGTCTGCCAGTGAGCGTAAAGCTTGGCACAAGCGTAAGGGCTTCGAGGATGAAACGGAGTGGATGGGCCCTGAGGGGCAGGGGCTGCTCCAAACATCTCGGAACTTGAGGCTTGATAGTATCTTACAGGCTTACGTCTGTTCAGGATTCGAACGGCATCGAGCAAACGTAAAGCACCAAGGCCGACGCAATCGGCGGTGTAAATTGGCTGATCGAAGCTGACCCGGACGTGACTTTGGGCACCGAGGTTATAGACTTCATCAGGCTCGATATTTTCGGTGACTGAGAGAAGACTTGAGGCGTCTCCGAGATCAGCGTAATGGAGGTGGAACTTGTCCCTGTAGAGGGGGTTGCGCGTCAGGTGGTCGATCCGCTGGCGGTTGATGGTGCTGGCTCGGCGCACCAGTCCGTGGACTTCATAATCGCCTTGTCCGAGCAGAAATTCTGCCAGATAGGAACCATCTTGACCTGTGATGCCGGTGATTAGAGCCTTGTGCATGATGGAGAAGCCATTACTCTGAAACGTTTTTTGACGTAGGGAATCAGTCGATAGAACCGATTTTAAAGTATCGGAAGCCGAAATGATATGGAGTGTTGCTGAAATGGCTCATCAACTGGCTGAACCCAGGCGTTCGCGGCGGTAATCGCCGGACTGAATGCGGTTGATCCAGTCGGCGTTTGAGAGGTACCAGGCCACTGTCTGGCGCATGCCTCCATCAAACGTAACCGATGGCGACCAGTCGAGTTCCGAGGCAATCTTGGTGGCGTCGATGGCATAGCGGCGATCGTGGCCGGGCCTGTCGGGAACGTACTTGATCAGGCCTTGACACGGGCCATGAGCCAAGCCCGGGGCGAGTTCGTCAACGATCCGGCAGATTGTCGTAACCACATCTATGTTCGTACGTTCGGA
>CAMCFM010000299.1 GCA_945874095.1 Candidatus Kuenenia stuttgartensis | reverse complement strand
GGCTCGAGTTGATCGATCACTGAGCTATGATAGCGCGCCTCCGAAAGATCCGACTTCAAATCTTCCTTCACCGCTTTCAACTGCCTTGGAGTTCGAATGAATATCGGACCAGACTGAGCCGGCGCAACTTCTACAAGTCCTTGATTCACCGAAAGATCCGTCCGCCAGGTCACGGCTACACTTTTGGCAGGCGTCTGCGTCACACAGAGGTTGATCCGATCCGGTAAAGGCGTAGGCTTGTGAACCTCAGCTTCCGGATGCTTATGCGGCGCATCGTGCGCAATCAACCCAACTGGCTGTGAAAACGATGCAATCCCTACACTAAACACCAGTTGCAGCCAGAAGCCAAGCTGAAATCTTTGCGGAACCATTGTGTTCAAACCCTTGTGAGATTGTAAGCCTGAGTTGTGTCGCTTTAACCCGTAATATTTTACTGTAATTTCCTTGGGAACGGGAGTCTTTATTAGAACTAGGTCCAACCTAAGGACCAATAGCCTGGATTGGCGTAACCGCAGTTATATCCATGCTTTATCCTGCTTGTTTGAGTCGTTCCTGCGCCATTGCTAAAGAACCAACGGGAGCAGGAAGAGTGGCGGAAAGTTTTGGCCGATCACTTATGGAAGGATTCAACCCGTGCTGCTACAAACCCAGCCTGCAGCACTTAAACTATTGACACACAGGATTTTGCGACCATATCTAAAAGGCTCGGAAAAGTTGTGCGATAAAACCATCTCTTCGAAAACGGGCTGTTGGATCCCCGACCGGGGGCAGAAGACCCAATCACCACAAATTCTAAAAATTACTTTCCACCTGACACTTAAATCGCTCCAAATCTGAGCCGAACTGCTTTGGCTGAGTTGGACGGAATTTTGACGATCGATCGACCGCGTGCCGTCACACCCAAACCTGTCAGCTCCAAAAGCGCCGGGTCAGACGCATCCAGATTCGTCATCAATTCCACACTCGAAAGTGTCAGTGGAGAAAGGTTTTCTAGACGAAATCGGTTGGTCATCGGCCCTGAACTTGCTCTTCTAAGAGCCACGACTGACGGAGCCAATTGAGTTTCTAACGATTCCATGAGCAACGGAATCTCTGTGTCGAACCGAAGCAGTGACCGCGACTTGGCGAATTTCATCCAGATTCCGCCGGTCCCACTACGACTTGCAAGTGATGACTCAAGGATAAAGGCACCTGGCTTAAGTTGATCCACAATATGAAGTTCGAGCCTCAAGCCAGCCAATTTTGGTGTAGCGGATAGTGAAGTCTCAGCCCGTTCGACAGGCATCCCCATGAAGTTTGATTCGAAAATATTCTCCGTCAAATATTTCACGCCCATGGCTCGCTTCGGGCCAAAACCTGTGACAAGCACCGTCAGCTGGTCTTTCAGTAATTCGTTTCGAACCGATTCCACGGCTTGATCTTGTCCTAACCCATCCACTAATCCAAGGAAACGGTCGATCGACTGTCGTTCAAAATTATTGAACGAGTTACCTTCCACCACAAGCTTCGACAGTTGATCCCATCCGAGTTGCTTAGCCATCCTCCAAGCAATACCTTGAGCAACCGACATCGACGAACCAATTGCAGACAAAGACTTTAAGCCTGTTATGACTTTTGCATCCTTAGTCCAGTCCGTGGCAGACGCGACATGGGCATCTTTGATTTGAGTGAACTTCTCGGTGCTTGTAGAAGTCAACGAGATGATCGGTAAAACCATTGAAGCTGACCGGTTCGATGAGACAGGAATCGAAGACGGCTGAAGCTCTGTCCCAAAGTCCTGAACTTGGAACTGTCCACCAAACTGGCCGACATATTTAGTCGGGCCGCCCACCAGCCATGCCTGTTTTTCATGGACCAATAAAGTGCCTGGCTCGATGTGAATCGAGATTCGACGGGCAGATAAATTTTTCAGAGATAACCTGGCCCTAAACGGCTCGGTGATCAGCCATTCCGCCTGCACCTGCTTCTTGGCGATGGCCTCATTTAAACTTGTGGGAGGTTCCTGGAGTGAGGAAATTGGCGGCAATTCCGTTGGAGTTGGTGACCAAGCTCCCCCTGCGACATCCGCTCCGTAATGAAAGCGTGAATATCCTGTGAATATGCCCGAAGCAAGGCCGGTGCGCATCAGGTCGCGACGATTCATGAAACCGACCCCTGAATCCGTTAAAATCTGCTCGATTTTCGTCGCATCCATGACGAAAACCATATGCTCGATTGGGACATGACATCACGATCGAGATATGTTCATGTCCCTGCTATCGGAAAATCAGCGGTCGCAAAAACAGAAAAAACGGCTCAAACCTCAAGACCAATTTTTTTTGTTCGCCAAGTCCGGAGCGATAAATACATCAAAAATCCGACTGGCCCAAGCATCAGAGTGAAGAACAGGCAGGGAGCAACCCACTTGTGCGGGATCCCGTTTTTGGATGAATCACGCACCTCCCATGCACCAATCGCCATGTCAAAAACCAGGTAATGCGTCCAACCCGCCACTACTCCGACCGGGTTATCAAACAAAGTCATCACACCCGCCAATGTCAGAAACGCCTCTGGGCCGGCTGCACCAGGCATACCCATGGACGCAACCACCAGCCCAAGATAAGCAACAGCCAATACGCCCGGTATGATCACGCCCGAGACAAGCCACGCCCCAAACTTCCACCTCGGAGCGAAAAACAAAATCAACCAGCCTGGCAAAACCAGTGTATTGACGACTTGAAAAGCGGTCTCTGCCCAAGCGGGTGAAACAGGTGCTGGCAACATCTCAGGAGAACCTTTCGCTCAATTGGAATCCGGCCCCGATTCAATTCGGGCTTATTTCGACGCCCCAGGCTCGAGTTCAGCAGGCTTGATAACGTCTGTAAGTTCCTTCAGCGGCACAACTACGATCTTCGTGAAACCAGCCGCCTGAAGCTGTGGTTCCAACGACTTACGATCGCCTGCGATAACGATCAACTGCTGATTCCGATCCACAATTTCCGAAAGAACCTGCTTCACGGAATCATCGGAAACCTTCGCAACCCTGTCCAGATAAGTGGTCCATTCATCACGGCCAAGGCCATACTCGGCAAGCTCTTGCATGGCTGACAAGACGCTGCCAGGCGTGGCAAAACCTTCTGGAAAGTTTTGGATCAGCGCGTCCCTGGCCAGCCCCAGATCCTGCTCAGTCAAGGGCTTAATGCCGTTTTTAGCGAGACCGTCAAGCTCGATAAAGACCTCTTTCAATGCGGCACCCGTCACATCAGCCCTCACGGATGTGCCCACCGACCAGCGGTCACCTCCTGGAATATAACCGAAACTTGAGCCAGCTCCATAGCTGTAACCATTGCGCTCGCGAAGGTTTTGATTCAGTCGGCTCAAGAAGTCGCCACCCAGTGTATAGTTCCCCATCTGACCGGGAAGGTATGTGGCTGCGTCCATCCTCGACTTCCATCGCCTACCCACGCGAATCACACTTTGGACAGCACCAGGTTTATCGACCAGATAGACCACTCCTGCCTGACCTGTGCGCTGCTCTACTGGCCGTTTAGGATGCTCAACTCGTTTGATATCAAGAGTTTTCCAATCCCCGAGAGCTGTTTCCACAGTCTCAACGGCCTCATCGGTGGTCATATTCCCAACGATAAAAATCTGGCCCTTGGCTGGGTCCGTTAATTGTCGCAAAAAGGCAGCCGTATCGGCCAACTTGATCTGATTCAAAGCGGCCACGGTTCCGTCAGCAGGGTGACCGAATCGGGATTTATCTCCAAAAAGCAGCTTGTTATAAGCCCTCCCAGCAAGGTAGCCGGGGGAGTCGGGGCCGCGCTGAAGCGATGCCATCATGAGTCGTTTCTGACGATCAAACTCTTCCGACTCAAGTCGTGGCTCTCTGAAAATTTCTGAAACCAGCTTCAATGCAGGCTTGGTACTGCGTGGCAGAAGCGTCATCGAAACCGACGATTGATCAGGCCCTATTGCAACTTGTGGCGTTGTTCCCAGAAGTTCAAAGGCTTCGGTCAGTTCGCGATTCGTTTTTTGCTTCGTTCCCTTATCCAAAAGCCGCCCTGAAAGCTGGGCCAAGCCCTCTTGCCCCAATGGGTCGTCAAGTGTCCCGCCCTTGATCAAAATTTCGAGATGCACCAGCGGAGTATCTCGCTTGATATGCCAGAGCTCAAGGCCATTACTCAACTTGCGCTTTTCAAATGTAGGTGGATCAAAGCTCTGCCGATCGGTCGGCCCAGGCATTATTGACCAATCTACATCGCTTTTTGCAGGTTCTCGTACTTGGATGGGAGCGCTTTCGCGACTCCCAACCGGGCCAACGCCAGTGACTGCTGGCGTTTTTTGTTCGCCCTTTTTCGCAGGCTGAACCACGAGAACGAGTTTCTGATCGAGCAAGTATTTCTGGGCCACCGCATGAACCTGATCAGCCGTAACCGCTAATACTCGTTGAATTTCCGTCCTAAAATGCTTCGAGTTATCGTACTGGGCTGAGCCCATGGCCAATGCAAACCCGAGGCTTTGTGGATCTTCCAAAGGTTGAAAGGCCGAGAGTTCGTACTGGGCTTTCATCCTCTCTATTTCGCGCTGGCTGGGAGCATCTTTTCGGATTTTCGAGAGTTCATCCGTGATCGCCACCTCCAGTTCGTCGATTGTATGGCCAGGCGCAACAGTTGCGGTAAGTTGCATGAATCCATCGACTTCCGACCCATTCAGGCCGAGACTGACCGACGTTGCCGACTGATCTTTCACGACCAATCGCTCGTGAAGCCGTGATGCTTCACCCGATGAAAGGATCTGTCCAAGCAGCTCCAGGGCAGGAGCATCATTCGCATTTTCGTTCACGGCTGGCCAGACCCAATAAAGTCGAGGCTGAGCCACCTGATCCAACAGGACCACTTTCTTGGCTAACGGCTTCACCTCGGGTGGAACCAATTTCTGAGGCTTTGGGCCTGACTTAATCGGTGTAAAATATTTACGAATCAGTGCTTCTGCCTGTTTAACATCAAAATCGCCCACCAGACAGAGAGTCGCATTGGAAGGATGGTAAAATTCGCCAAAAAACTGCTTCAAATCCGCCAGTGTCGACTTCGATAGATCGCCCATCGAACCAATCACGGACCATCGGTAAGGGTGGCCTGCTGGATAGAGATTCGCCAGAATCGTTTCTTCTGCAAGTCCATACGGGACATTCTCATAGGACTGACGTCGCTCGTTCTTGACGACTTCGCGTTCCGTATCAAATTTCGATTGATCCAGAGCGGTCGGCAACCACGCCAACCGATCCGCTTCCAGATACAAGGCTCGCTCCAAAAAGTTGGAAGGAACCGTCTCGAAATAGACCGTCATATCCTCTGAAGTAAATGCGTTAGAGGTCGCGCCGGCTTCTTGAAGTGGCTTGTCATAATTTGGGACATGCTTCGTCCCGCGAAACATCATGTGCTCAAAGAAGTGCGCAAAGCCCGTGCGACCAGCACTTTCATTCTTGCTTCCCACATGAAACGCCACAATCACGTTCACACGCGGAACAGACTTGTATTGCCTCAGGATCACCTTAAGTCCATTGGCAAGCGAGAATTCCGTCGTCTCAACATCAGGAACCTGAACTGGTTTGGCTGAAGGCTGGGCACCTGCCGGCTGGCACAATCCCACGACCATCAAAGCCAGAATAAGCCTTAAACAGGATTTGATCCCAGATTGACAAGACACCATGCCAGACTCCCTTGATGTATTTTTGAGAAAACCGATTCGTTTGATTCACAGAGACCATCGCTCAATCTGCTCAGATTTCGGTACCGTCCTTAAGCGTGGCACCACGAGGAATCACCACAATCTTGTCGCTGATGGTGTGGGTTGGGGAGTCGACCGTGGTCTCCACAAGTCCTGCTTTGTTGATGATTTTCACTTCGCGACCAATCCGGGCGTTCTTGTCAATAATCGCATTTTCGATGAGCGAACCCGAACCGATCCCCTTAAGCGGGATACCAGACGCCATCGCAGCCGCCGCTTCGGAGCTGATTTCATACTCATCGGTACCCATCACATAACTGTTACG
>CAMCFM010000298.1 GCA_945874095.1 Candidatus Kuenenia stuttgartensis | reverse complement strand
TTGCCAGCGATTTATGGAGAATCTGCTGGGTGAACCGAGCCTGTCAGTCATCGCTTTTAATTATCAATCATCATAATGCAAAGTCGTGATAATTATCGACGAAGACTGATCGGAAATCGCATGGATTCAAAATGCGAGGTCCGATTATTTCGAATTTAACAGCCTGATCGTTCAGCAGGTCTGACAGAACTGGTCAGAACAGCTCTTTGATTGGAGCACCACCGCCATCCACCAGCTTCGAAGGCCGGCCATTGGGGGTAGTATATTGGGTGTCCAGATTCAGGCCCATGGCTTTCGACATGGTGGCCACAATGTCCATGACCTTGAGCGGTTTATCGGTGATATCAACACCCTCGTTATCGGTCGAGCCCACGGCTTGGCCGCCCTTGATCCCACCACCGGCCATGGCAATGGACCAACTGCGGCCCCAGTGATCACGTCCAGCATCCTGATTGATTCGCGGAGTACGGCCGAATTCGCCCATCCAGACCACCAGGGTATCATCCAGCAAACCTCGGGCCGACAGGTCTTCGATTAGGGTCCCCATGCCTTTGTCCAAGGCTGGATGAAGGTTGTTTTGAAGGGCGTCAAAATTGCGGGCATGGGTATCCCAGCCACCCAGTTGCACTTCCACGAACGGAACCCCCTGCTCGACAAGTCGTCTGGCAAGCATACAGCCTTTGCCGAAATTATTGTCCCCATACGCTTCCTTGAGCTTGGCGGGCTCGTCGTCGAGCTTGAAAACCTTGGTGAGCGGTGAATTCAAAAGACTTCGGGTTTTGTTGTAAACCGTGTTGTGATCAGCAGCCGATTGATCCTGCGACTTCTGGAACCGGCCCTCAACACCGCGCCACATGGCATCACGCTGCAAGAGACGCATCTGGGCCACCCTCTGATCGACTGGAGAGCCGCCTCGAGCCTGCAAACTCCCAGGCAAGCTCATATTTTCAATCGGCCCGCCCGGCGTTCCAATCACAAAAGGGGCGTGGCTCATGCCCAAAAAGCCGGGGCCAAAGCCTCCACCATTGATCGCAACGCAGGTCGGAAGTGCAAAATCGCCCAGCTTCGTACCAAGCTCATAGGAAAGGATCGAGCCAAATCCTGGATGCTCAATCGTGGGAACTGGCAGGTTGCCTGTGTGCATCAAGTATGTGCCGCGTTCGTGGCTGCCCTCTTTGCTGTTGAGGGATCGCAACACGGCGATATGCTTCATTTGCTTGGCGATGGTCGGCATATAAGGGCCAACCATCACGCCCGGTGCCGAGGTTTCAATGGGCTTGAACGGGCCACCATTCGAAGTGCCCGGCTTCAGATCCCAGGTATCCAGGTGGCTTGGTCCGCCGGACATCCATAGCAGGATGCAACGCTTCTGGCCTTTTTTGAGAGATGCTGCATGCGTGTGCATCGAGTTGACAAGCATCGACCCAGGGCCGGCAATCGCAGCGGCCGCAAGGTGACGGAAGTAGTGTCTGCGATTCATGTTAGGCAGGATCATCGGAATCACCTCGTCGCAAAGTTTTTAGATCGGTTGGAGAGCCGCCACATGAACCATCAGTGATTCAGGATAAATTCGTTGGAGTTCAGCAAGGCCCAGACCAGATCTTCACTTGCCATCCGCAAGGCCTGATAACCTGGCGATTGTTTGATATTCGCAGGCGGCGTTTTTTGACCTTGCGAAAGGGTCGCAAAAAGTCGTCCAAATGCCGCTTCGGCTTCCTGACGCTCACGAATTGTGGGCGGGCGTGTCAAAATCTGTCCATAAAGCGAATCAGCCATCGCGGCCATCGGCTGGCGGGCTGCAAACGCTTTCTCAACAAGATTTTGCATTTTTGAATCAGGCGTCTGAAAACTGGCGATCACCTGGTCGGTCATGGGCCCGTGCATCATCATCATGGCCTGAGGAATGGTGCCCTCAAAGTCTGACGATTCTCCACCTTCATCGTTCGCGAAATTACGCACAAACTGACGCACCCAGTTCTGCCGCTGACCAATTCGCCGATTCTCCGCGTCCTTGCCAGTCCCCAACCCGGCATCGGCCTGAGTGATGACCAGAATCGACTCGTAAAGCTGTTCAGGATCCATAGGCTTCAAAGCCATTCTGGCGAACAATGTGTCGTCTTTCTTCTTCTCAGAAGCTGGAATTTCGGATGACAACTGATAAGGCAGGCTGGTGGCGATAGTCATAATCAACGCTTTCAGGTCGAACTTTTGTTCCACAACCTGATCCGCAAGATAGTCCAGCACCTCGGGCGTTACGGCTTCGTTGTGCTCGCCAAAATCGTCCACAGGGTTCACAAACCCTTTGCCCATATAGTGTGCCCAATAGCGGTTCACGACGGCTCTGGCCAGTTGCCGGCGGTCTTTTTGGATGATGAAGTCGGCCAGAGCCTGACGTCGTGGCTTCGTCTCGTAATTCAGCATCTCAGTGCCGCCAATGTAGAGCGGGGGAACGCTCGCTCCCAGAGCATTGCGGCGTTCGAACATGCTCCAGGCTGTCGTCGGCTGATCGCGAACAATAAAACCTTCCGGCCTGTTGTTATCCCCCTTCTGAGCATCATCGCGTGGCAATTCTTCGCGCTCAAGGCCGAGAAAGAAGCTGTTGATGCCCCAAAAGTCGTTCTGCTTCCAGACATTGTTCAAGAAGTGGTCGTGGCACTGTGTGCACTGAATTTGAATGCCGAGAAAAACTCGCGTGGTTTTGGCCGTCAATGCAGTGGCCGCGTTCTCGTCGGCAAGCCTCGACCCACCAAACCGGGCATGGGCCAGAATGAAATTGACAGCACCTACATCCTTACTGGAACCCTCTCCAGCCACCATCTCGCGCACCATGTTGTCCCAGGGCTGATTCTGGAGGATCTGCTGGCGGAGCCAGGTTTCGAAAGCGGGCCCGTTCACGTCACGCCCACCCATCGGATTCCGGCCTATCAGTGCATTCCGCCAGTTCAACGCGAAGTTTTTTGGATAGTCCGGATGCTCCAACAGTGATTCCACTAGCCTTTTACGGCCCTTACGATTATCCAACCCCATGGCAAGAGCAGACTTAGCCTCTTCCATGGTCGGTACACGTCCAATAGTATCCAGATAAATACGTCGGACAAACGCGACATCGGTAGCCAGACCGGCGGGTGTCACACCGGCTTCTTTCCAGGCGTCGACAAACTTCTTGTCAAGTTCGTTCAGCGGCTCTGTAAATGCAGCGACAGAGTTTTTTCCTGAACTGGCCTGAGACTTGGTTTTGGTGGCTTTCGGCTCGACCGATTTCACCTTGGCCGTTTTCTCTGACTTTGGTTTTGCCACTTGGGACCATACAGGCGCACCAGAACAGACCATGATAAAGGCCATGGCTGCAACGACTGAGGGTACATGGAATCGAGCGTTTTTCTGGTTCAAAAGCTGCATGGCCTGCCACTCCGTAAAGGCGTGATCCCGATTCACCTGTTTTTGGAATCGAACCGGGTTACGACCATATCTATTCTACGACCTAATCAGGCCTTGTGACACTTCCAAATTGCGTTTTTTTTATTTCAAACCAAGAATCTGATGCACCATCGCTGCCAGAATTGCTCCAGAAATCGGTCCCAGTATCGGCACCCAGGCGTATGACCAATCGCTCGAACCCTTGCCGGGTATGGGTAAAATGGAGTGAGCAATCCTTGGCCCCAAATCCCGCGCCGGATTGATCGCATAGCCTGTCGGGCCACCCAAAGAGAGACCAATAGCCCAGACCAATAGGCCCACAAGGATTGGTGAAAAGCCGGTCTCAACCGCCGATCCCTTTTGAAAATTGGCTTCCGAAAAGATCACCAGAAGGCCGAACATCAAGACAAAAGTGCCAATCAATTCGCAGATAAAATTATCAACAGGCTTGCGAATTGCTGGGCCTGTCCCAAAAGCAGCCAGCTTGGTGGATGGGTCGTCAGTCACCTCAAAGTGTGGCCGATAGGCAACCCAGGCGATGACAGAACCAGAGAATGCGCCCAGTAGTTGGGCCAGCAGATAGCCTGGAACTTTGGACCAGTTGAAGCTCCCAACCACAGCCTGTGCGATGGTCACAGCCGGATTCAGGTGCGCACCACTGGCTGCCTTCGAGGCATAAACCCCAACTGTCACAGCAAATGCCCAACCGGCAGTGATCACAATCAGTCCGGCTCCGTGCCCCTTGGTTTTATTGAGCACAACGTTGGAGACCACGCCCTGACCAAGAACGACCAATAAGAATGTGCCAAGAAATTCTGCCATCAGTGCCGGGTCGATCATATCCGAAGTCTCGCTTTAAACAGATCAGATTTTTGAGCATTGGGAGGAGGAAAAGCGACAGGTCAGATCATTACAACACAGAGTTCAGGTGAAGGTAAGGGTGTTGTGACAAGACGGCGAACCGGTTCCTGATATTTTTCAAAGGCTCATGTCGGATTCCGGGGTGGCGGCATACCATGTGGTCTGGTTTTAGGGCCAAAGGCCCGACCCATAAAAGCCTTGGGCAACGCCCAAGGTAAGCGTCAGCGAATAAGAAGTAATCTCTTGCCATCCCCCAACCGCTCGGCACCAAGACCAAAAAGTCCTGCGGCCGGGCGGTAGGGGTATTCAGGCAGAAATTCTTATTTACGTCCTCTTGACCAAGGCCGCTGGCCTTGGCTGGTATGGACCGCGCCGTTGGTGCTTTAAGACAATGTAAAGCATGTTTTATGGACCATCCCGGAATCCGGCATGAGCATTAATTTAGACAATCACCCTCGCTGCGCAGAATTTAAATTCCGGGATCTTCCCGAATGGGTCGAGGGCAGAGTTGGTCAAGAGGTTGGCAGCCGCCTCGGCGAAGCAGAATGGGATGAATAATAGGCCTGGTGGAACGTCGCGGTCGGCGCGGGTTTTCAATTCGATTTCGCCCCGGCGGGTTTCCACCTTGACATATTGGCCAGCTTCGACACCTAATCGACGCAGTTCTTTGGGGTTCATAAACACAGTTGGCTCTGGTTCAAGGTCGTCCAAAACGCCTGCCCGGCGAGTCATTGAGCCGGTATGCCAGTGTTCCAGAACGCGTCCCGTGGTTAATACCAAAGGGTATTCGAGGTCAGGCACTTCGTCGGGCGGAAGAACTTTGGTCGGTACCAGCTTGCCTCGTCCATCGGGGGTCGGGAAGCGGTCGCCGAAGATGACTTCTTGGCCGTCTTCAAGAACGTCGTCGCAGGGATATGTCACAGCCCCTTCACGCTCCAGACGATTCCAGGTGATCCCCTTAAATCCTGCAAGCCCTTGGCGCATCTCGTTAAAGACATCCGAAGGGCCGTCATAGTGCCACTCCAGGCCAAGCCTGTTTGCGAGCTGTTCGATAATCCATAAATCCTGACGGGCTTCTCCCGGAGGCATCACCGCAGGCTTTGAGAGCTGCACGCGACGATCTGTGTTTGTAAATGTGCCGGACTTTTCAGGGAAGGCGGAAGCTGGGAGAATCACATCGGCATGCCAGGCAGTCTCTGTCAGGAAGATTTCCTGAACCACGAGATGATCGAGCATGGAAAGGGCGGTGCGGGCATGGTGCAGGTCAGGGTCGGACATCGCTGGATTTTCGCCCATGATGTACATGCCTTTGAGTGAGCCTGCATGAATGGCTCTCATGATTTCCACCACCGTGAGGCCCGGCTTGGGGTCGAGTGTGGCGCCCCAGAGATTTTCATAAAACGCGCGTGCCACTGGGTCACCGACAGGCCGATAGTCGGGAAAGACCATTGGAATCAGGCCTGCATCCGAGGCGCCCTGCACGTTGTTCTGGCCACGCAAAGGGTGAAGGCCGGAGCCGGGTTTGCCCACCTGACCGGTGAGCAGGGCCAGAGCGATCAGGCATCGCGAATTGTCCGTGCCGTGAATGTGTTGTGAAATTCCCATGCCCCAGAAGATCATGGACCCTCTGGACTTCGCAAAATCGCGTGCAAATCCCCGAATCACATCGGCGTCAATCCCACACATGGGGCCCATGGCTTCGGGCGACTGGCTGGCCATTTCCACCTTCAGTTTTTCAAAACCGCTGGTGTGTTCGGCGACATAGGCTGGGTCGTATAAATCTTC
>CAMCFM010000297.1 GCA_945874095.1 Candidatus Kuenenia stuttgartensis | reverse complement strand
GGGGCTAGCGCCAAGACCGGCTAGTAAATCCAAACCCAAATCCAATTAACCGGGGCTAGCGCCAAGACCGGCTAGTAAATCCAAATCCAAATCCAAATCCAATTAACCGGGGCTAGCGCCAAGACCGGCTAGTAAATCCAAACCCAAATCCAATTAACCGGGGCTAGCGCCAAGACCGGCTAGGAAATCCAAATCCAAATCCAAATCCAAATCCAAATCCAAATCCAAATCCAAATCCAAATCCAATTAACCGGGGCTAGCGCCAAGACCGGCTAGGAAATCCAAACCCAATTAACCGGGTCTAGCGCCAAGACCGGCTAGTCGACCCAAACCCAACCCGATTTATGCCTTTAATCCAATCCTAACCTTGATTCCGTCCTGCCAGGCTTGGTGGTACTTCCAGCCCGTGGGCTTCTACCAGTTCTTTGTTTGACAATAATTCAACCGGTGAGCCGTCAGCGATCAATCGGCCACCGTCCAATAAGAGCACCCTGTCGCAGATTTCCAGCACCATCTCAAGATCATGCGTGGCAATCAGTTTGGTCATATTTAATGATGAAATCAGACTCAGGAACCGGCGTCTGGCTCGGGGGTCGAGGTTGGCTGTCGGTTCGTCCATGATCAGGACACTTGGTTTACAGGCCAAAACTCCGGCCAGACACACCCGTTTGCGTTCCCCAAAGCTCAAGTGATGCGGAGGCCTCTGGGCTACATGCTCAAGTCCCACCTGGGCCAGACATTGATCGGCCCAGATCAAGGCCGATTTGCGATCCATTCCATGATTGATCGGGCCAAAGGCTACATCCTCTCTGACTGTCATCGCAAAAAGCTGGTCGTCAGGGTCCTGAAACAGGAGCCCTACCCTGCGTCTGATCTCAGGAGCCGTTTTTGGGGAAACCTTCAAGCCTTCCACCCAAACTCCTGCTTGGTCAGAGGCTACAACAGGCTTGTCAGCCCCCTGCCCTGAATGGTTGTGCCCGTGACTGATCGACGCCAGCCAACCGGCCTTGGCTTGTGGGAAAATCCCGTTCAAGTGCAGCAAAAGCGTGGTTTTACCGGCTCCGTTCGGGCCGACCAAGGCGACGGTCTGGCCTCGATAAATCGTAAGACTGAGGTCGTTTAATGCGGTCACGCCGTCGGAGTATCTATAGGAGAGACTCGCCAGTCGGATCGCATCGGTCGCCTGAGGGTCGCTGGTCGTGTTCAATGCGGTGCTGCTCTCGAAAATCGAGTTTGGGTCAGGCGTCTTTGTGATCAGATTGTAACGCAGTCGAGCCGCTTTGCCAGCCACGCGATAGCATGGCATCGTTAAGCCGTTCGGCTCGCTCAAGGCTTCTTACCAACAGTGTAGACAATCCACCTGACTGAACCAGCCACAAACCCGGCACGGACTGACGCACCATTCTCGATTGCCGTGCCCGACGCATCCTGTGCCCTTGATCATGCAGGAGCGGGCCATATCGGGCCATCAGAGAAATCGTCGTAAGAAGTTCTTTGGGTAATCCCATTCGGCCCAATTGCTGAAGGATCGCCAACTGCCCGAGCTTTTCCGACAGTGCCGCTACTGTTCCAAACAGGAGACCGTTTTTGACCACAATACCCATCATCAGTATCAGCCAGCCGACTTTTGACCTGAGCGGATGCCCGATCGCCACAAAACTGGCCAGAAACAGGATGGTGATCAATAAACCCTTCCAGCGAGACCACATGCGGATCGGATCAATCCGAAAAAAGCCCATTGCGAAGAGCAGCAAAAGGCTTTCAACCGCAAGCCAGCCTGTGGCTGTGATCGGAGTCAGGGCGACGATCAAAACCCAGCCAGCAATGACCCAGACGGGCCACTTTTTAGTGACAGATGACCCCGGTTCAGAATCGTTCAATGGCAATGTCTGGAGGGCCGGTTTCATGAGACCTGATTCTGAGCCATGTCGTTATGGCTAAACGTCTTTGAGCCTGAGACACTGCGTGAGAAGAACAAGCCGCCGATAAAAACAATTGCGGTGCCCAAGAGTCCTGCTACCACAGTGGACCAGCGTCCTTCAGGCATTCCTGGGAGGGTGTAGTCCGGTAGAGGGGCTTGATACGTGGCCTCCGTTTCCGCCAGAAAACCGAACTTTTGGCCAATAAATTCGAGTCCGTCCGGATACTCTGATGCCAGAGGGGCCAGCAGGACGACCACCGCTGCCGAGATCATTAAGCCGCCGGCCAGCCAGCCGAGCCTGTGACGTATGGTGATGGACTGGTTGGGCTGAAGTTCGGAATAGAGGAAATCAGGCCTCGACCAGACCACGCCTCGCAGAACCATTCCGGTGATCAGGGCCTCGCCCACGGCGATGACGGAATGGACCAGAATCATCCATGTCAGCACTTTTCCAAAACTGCCAAACCCTGATGAACACGCTAGTTCTATCGTGAAAGCTGCGGCTGATACGATGACTGAGAACCAGGCGGCCAGCATGGTGGAGGTGATCATGCCCATACGTCCGGAGCCAGTTCGCTTGAGAAAGGCCAGAATCGAAGCGGACCCGACAGAGCCGATCAATCCCATGTTCAGCCAGTTGGCACCCAGAGCTGTCAAAGCTCCATCGCCCATAAGCACGGCCTGAACGATCAGAACGGAAGCCATCGCGAGCCCGCCGCCCCAGGGGCCGAGCAGAGCTGCGGCCAGAGTTCCGCCCATCAGGTGGCCTGAAACTGGTGCAAAACCGAGTGGAAAGTTGACCATCTGGGCCGCGAAAATAAAGGCAGCCACCAGGCCCATGCGGGGCGTATCTTCAGGCAAGGCTGTCTGGCGAAATCGGCGAACGCAGATCGAACATCCTGCTACGGCAGCAATTCCACAGGCTGCGCTGACTGAACCTGACAATACTCCGTCAGAGA
Organism: Candidatus Kuenenia stuttgartensis; assembly: GCA_945874095.1. Taxonomy (GTDB): domain Bacteria; phylum Planctomycetota; class Planctomycetia; order Isosphaerales; family Isosphaeraceae; genus QWQI01. The sequence continues at coordinate 3,202 of CAMCFM010000297.1, read as the reverse complement.
TATGCATGAGCGCTGCCTGTTCTGTAAATGGCTTGGACTGAATTGCGATGAATTGAACGGGTTCGTCATGAAATTTTAGTCTGCGTATGAAGAATTTTCAAGTTCGTAATACGATTTGACTGGATTTCAGACGATTCAGAGCATGGTTGGAACCGAAAAACACGAGATCGGTTCTAGTATCGAGGTTAGTCATTTGCTAGATTGATTCAAGCCTTCCAAAAACTACGCTCACCACAATTCAAGCATTCGAACGGATGAAAAACAGACGATGAAAATTCTTATGACGGGTGGATATGGCTGCATCGGGGCCTGGATTACAAAGCATGTGGTGGATCGTGGCGGAGAGATCTGGATTTACGATATTGCCGAAGATTGGCACAGAATTGACCTTCTGTTGGACGAATCCGCCAAGAGCAGGATCCATCCTTTGCAGGGCGATGTTTCAGACGCCAAGGCCGTTCTCGAGGCAGTGGATCAAGTTGGTGCGACGCATATCATGCACTTGGCCGGTCTTCAGACCCCTGCCTGCCGGTCGAACCCGATTCGTGGGGCGATGGTCAACGTGATTGGGACTCTGGCCGTTTTTGAAGCCGCAGCGGCTCGTAAAGATCAAGTCAAACGGGTCGTTTATGCCAGTTCGGCAGCGGTTCACGGGCTACCCCCATCGGGCGATCTGGGCGAGAGCCTTGCCGACGATGTTCAACTGCTTCCACAGACGCACTATGGGGCGTTCAAAGTCTGCAACGAGCAAAACGCTCGCGTTTACTGGTCAGATTCAGGCGTGACCAGCGTAGGGTTGCGTCCATGGACAGTTTACGGCGTTGGCCGCGACTTTGGCATGACCAGCGAGCCGACAAAAGCTGTGAAGTCGGCTGCCATTGGCCAGAAATACAACATCACTTACGGTGGTCTCCAAGACCTGCAATATGTTTCCGATGTGGCGGCCACGTTTCTGGCCGCTCTGGAACGTCCGTTTGAAGGGGCTGATGTGTTTAATCTGCGAGGCCGGGTGACGGAGATCTCGGATTTCGTTCGAGCCCTTGAAGAAGCGATTCCGGAGGCCGCCGGGCTGGTGACTCACGGAACGAGACAGCTCCCGATCGCTCCAAGCCTCGACGACAGCCGGCTTCAGGCCACCTTTGGGCCACTTCCTCTGACATCATTGGTTGAAGGCATTCGCTGGTCGGTGGATCGGTTTAAGGCGCTTCAAGCGGCCGGTAAGCTGGATTTGTCAGACCTTGCCGTCTGACAGACTTAAGTGACCACAAAAATTGCTGTTCAGGCCATCGGGAAAATTCGTTGATTCAAACGAACCCATGGCCGGAGCAGTTTTTGGGTATATATAATCGTATCATGATATGATTCACCAAAAAGGATCGTAATATGTTTTTTAGTTTTTTCAACGTATAAATTGACAAGCAAGCGTCAATACCTTAATGTTGGATACTCCAGCCGATCTCCTAATGGATTTTCTTTTGGCTTCAGGATTCCCACCATGCCACCCGCCAAATCGAGCCGAACAGTCAAGTCCCGCACCGCATCTCGCAGTGATTCACGCGAGTCTTTGGCAGATTCACGAAAATCTGCCAGTAAATCGCTTAAGTCGGTGAAGTCCAGCAAGGTCGTCAGTAAAGCGACCAGCAAGTCTGCTCCGAAGCGTGCAGCGGTGGTCAAGCGTCGCACGAATGGATCATCGAAAGCGTCTGCTTCGAAAGCTTCTTTTACAGTGGTTGGTGTACGGAGGGCTTCGAACCTGCTGAAACAGGTTTCTGACCCGACACGCTTGCAGATCCTTCTGTTACTGGCCGATTCTGAGCATAATGTCGGGGCCATCTGCGACGAACTTGGTGGACAGAGTCAGCCAGCGGTGAGTCACCACCTGGCGAAACTGCGCGACGGCCGATTGATCGAGCCACGCCGCGAAGGCAAGAATAATGTGTATGCATTGACTGAAGAAGGTCGACTGTTGGCCCATACGGTGAAGTCGCTGACCTGGCTCAAAGGTTGACCTGGCTCCCATAATTCAAATGTCACCATTGCGGTCGTCCTGCGGAATCATTGCAGGCCAGCCCCATTCACCAAGCCCTTGCCAGTGTGGCGAAGGGTTTTGGCATTCTATGGATGGAACTCGATTTCAACCTGAGCATCGCGAACCAAATGGCCAAGAAAAAAGTCAGAGTCCAGTTTCGCAAGAATCGCCAGAAGCGTACACGCGACAATAATCTGACTCGTGAATTTAAAAACGATCCGTCTTTATCCGCCGACATCGTGGGCACAGAGAGGGTTCGTGCCAAGGGCGAACTTTCACGGTATCGAACGATCGTCAAAGATCAAATTTCAAGCGACTCTGGACTTCGTCGAGGCTCAAACAATCGAAGCGTCGATGTGACCCATTGCCGTCAGGGCACAATCCTGCGTGTTCAGGGGTTACATACCACGGTTGTAGCTGACGATGGGACACGGTTTAAATGTCAGGTACGAAGAATCCTGAAAACAATGTCTATCGACCAGCGTAATCCGGTGGCGGTAGGCGATCGGGTCTGGATTCGGCCTGAGCCGGACGGGTCGGGCTGGATTGAACAGATTGAGCCGCGCCATGGGACCTTGATGAGAGGTTACAGGCGTCGTGGGCACCTGATTGCTGCCAATATTGATCAGATTCTGATTGTGAGTGGCTTTGAAGAGCCGGGCATCAAGCCAGCCTTAATTGATCGTTATCTGGTGGCGGCGCAGAGGGGTGGAGTGCGGCCGATTTTGATCTTTAACAAGTCAGATCTGGCGGATATGGGACAAGCCCAGTGGGTGATTGGGCTTTATGCACAGCTTGGGTATGAGACACTGGCAACAAGCATAACGACTGGCCAGGGAGTGGAGCGTCTGCGAGCGATTGTCCAGCGCGGGATTACGGCATTTTCAGGACAGTCAGGCGTGGGCAAAAGTTCGCTTTTGAACGCCATTGAGCCGGGCCTGAATTTACGGGTCCGAGAGGTTTCCACGTGGACATTCAAAGGCAAGCACACCACAACCACGGCCGAGCTGATTCAGCTGGCGTCTGGAGGGATGGTGATTGATACTCCGGGGTTGCGTCAATTTGAGCTCTGGGAGATTCCGCCTCGTGAAATTGAGGGCGAGTTCATTGAATTCAGGCCCTGGATTCCGCATTGCAAGTTCCCGGACTGCACGCACCGGCGGGAGCAGGGCT
>CAMCFM010000296.1 GCA_945874095.1 Candidatus Kuenenia stuttgartensis | reverse complement strand
TTTTGAATCGAACGAAGCGCATTCTTGGCTGCATCACGAACCCAGGGTATCGGATCCGCAGGCAGTTTGCGGATCGCTTTACTACTCACCTCAGTGCCAATTTCGCCAAGAATTTCACAGGCCCGCTGTCGAACTCCCTGATCAGGACTTGCCAGCTGTTCAATCACAGCCTGCTCGGCAGGCGAACCGATCGCAATCAACGCCTTGTCGGCATTCTTCCATGGATCATTTCTCATGACGGAAGCCAACGGCTTTGCCAGCTTCACCTCCTTCATGGGCGTGACAGCCTTGATTACCTCATCACGAAGATGGTCATCTGCCAATTTATCCGCCAGAAATTCGATCGTATTCGCCGTATCACAACGCACAAGCACAAGCATGGCATCGCGAATGGTAAAGATATTCATGTCGACCAATAACGGTTTTAACCCATCAAAAACCTCTTGATCACGCCCTTTAAAATTAGCTCCCTGTAGGATTCTGAGGCCATCCTGACGCTTGAAGTGATTTGAAGACCGCGCCATAAGAAGCCCCCTAGTGACTTCATCGGCATTGGCCGGGATCTCCGGATCACCCGGGCCTGAAGCTTCGGCGCTGCTTGCTCCCGTCGCCAATTTTGCAGACTGTTGGGCCGCTTCAAGCTCTTCTTTGCGCTTTTGCTCGTCAGCTTCTTTTTTTGCAAGTCGTTCGCGAATCACGGAAGGATCGATCGGATCAGCCACGACCCAGACTTCCTTGCCCTTGGTGCGAATCACTTTGCCAAAATCAAGCTTCTTGGCGAATATGGCGGGGCTATCTACTGGCCAAAGCGCATAACGCGTTGCAGCAGAAGGAGCTGTCGCCTTTCGGGAAGCTTTTGGAGTGGCCAGCTCATTCAACTTTTCCGCAATATAATCACGCTCATTATTGGTTTTCAAACCCGCCACGCGAAGTTCCACATACTTATCCGCATCGGGAATCTCGCCTTTCTCGACAAACTCACGCTCAATCTCTCGAATCCCGCTTTGAATGCGAGGCATCGCTAACATCGTGCCCAGTGAAAACTCACGAATCCCTTGCAAGCGAACCATTTCCGTTCGAATCCTGCCAACCGCCTTCCGCAACTCACCTCCAACCTCTCGCGCAATCAAACGACTCTCTTTCGGATTCGGATTGAACAGCTTTTCCGATGCGGCAGCACTACCGACCTCTTTTACGTGGTCTCCAAGTTGCTGCAATCGAGCCTGATTCGACTTCGCTGAATCTATGTCCTGAACCTTTGAAAGACAATCTGCCATCTCGTTGAAATCTTTGGTCAAAGTTCGAATCAAAGTCTTATGCTTGGAAAGGTCACGAACTTGAAGGCTATTGTCGATCCTTGCGGATTCCGGCGCAGGTGTTCCCAAAGCCTTGTCATTCTCCTGCTCAAATTCCGAAGCGATCTCGACAGATAAGCCTGCCAGCGAACTTCTCAATCCCGCGTTTGATATGATGTTGAAAAGCACATAGCTAATCAGCACCGTACAAATCATCCCTGCCGCCCATAACCAGACCACTACCGGGATCATCGGTCCAGAGGATCTTCGACGGTACGCAGACTGCGAAACTCCTTCCCTACGCGGCATTTCAAATGAATCCGCTCCACGCCTCGCAGCTTCTCGCATCACCCATTCATCATCATCCTCGTCTTCCTGTTCATTCGATTTTTGTTGCAAATGATGATCGTGATCTTCGAAATCTGTAAAAAAACCAAGCTCATCCACTTTCTGACGCCTTTTCGACCGCCTTCCGCCCTTTCCACCCGCTTTCGAATCCTTCTCAAAAAAAACGGTCTGAAGACCTTCTTCGTCGTCCGAAGGCACCTCGTCGGGAACTCGAAAGTTCTCCTGACAAACGCGACATCTCACCAACCGGCCCGAAAATTCAGGCTTAAGTCGATAGCTGGTCTCACAATGTGGACAGTTCATCGTGATCATCAAAGGCCCGGTTCTAATCCTTGATTTGAACGCAAATGGACGCGCCGCTGTACCCGTGTTTTCGGCTCCGCCGTTCTGATGCTCATTCACTCAAATGAGTTCCAACTCCATTATTTCTCCCATCCCTGATTTTTCAACCCTGCCAAAAAACCATCCACGTCCTTCCCTTCGTAAAACCACAGTCGACCAACCAGCCTACCAGTCTCTCCAGGATTCAGATCCATAAACTGAGGATCAGAGTGCAGGCATGGACAAGGCGCGTTGCCCCAAACTCTGACTGGCCTTGACCATGCGTGAACAATCCAGCGGGTGCCTTCAGAATTTCCGGCGATCGCATACTGAGATTCGAACCGCTTATTGGAGTTGGTCTGTGTGTCAAATCCCTTGGTGCCTTTCAACATCGCACACTGCTGGACTTTCAAACCCGTCAATTTTTGCTGAGTCCCATTTGTCAGAGAAAGTTCCATCTGGATCGCGTCCGGAGTCGCTTTAGCCTTTGCCTGATAAGCAATTCCGTTCGGCAAAACACGAGTCAACTCCAACGAACCATCGGCCCCGAGAATCCATTCCTGAGGCTTCAAAGCCTGCTTGGAGAGATCGAAAATTGTCGGAATATGCGTGTGCGCCAGATAAGTTAGACCAAGATTGGAGAAAATCGCCTCAGGAAGGTCAACGACCACGTAACTGCTTGAATCCCAAGGTGTAAACGCACTAATCTTCGTCTCTCTCTGAGGATCGACGGCCCCTTCCAGAAACCCGATCCGCGGATGCCTTCCGCCTGGATACGGCAGCAACATCAGATTTTCACCCGGTTTACGAGGAGCAGGAACGGCTTGTGAAACTCGCTGGCGAATCGCTTCAGATTCCACCTTACTCGCAAGAATCCCCAGCACATCGCTCGCTTCTTTGAACGTAAACTGATGCCAGGTCAACATATTCGTAAGCCAGGACTTGAGCAACGCTTCATCGGCAACCGGGCGGGTCTGAGATGTTTTTGTCTCAGTTGCGTGCTCATCAGCCAAACTGATTCCAGACTGGCCCTGAAACCGGATCACAGAAGATATCACTAGCAATATCAAGTACTTACGAGATTTCATAGCCTGGATGACCTGTCGATCTTGAGAGAGTGTTTCAGCGTAGCGATTTCTTTATTCTAGATTGAATCATGAAATCAAGGTGAATGGAATGGGTGAAATTACGAAATCATGAGGAACTAAGGATCAGGCCGGAAATACCTTCCCGTTTTTTAAAACCCATTAACCGGGGCTAGCGCCAAGACCGGCTAGATAGAAGGCGATAGCCTTCGGTTTCTTGGTTTGAACCTAGCCGCCGGGCGCTAGCCCACGGTTCGCGGAAGATAAAAAACCGGGGCTGCTAGCGCCAAGACCGGCAAGACAACAGCCCAAGTGAGCTTGGCCACGATTCGCTAAAAAGCGGAAGTGATTTCCGTCCTGATCATAAGCAGTAAAAACGAAAAAATCACGATCCCAGAAAGGATCGTGATTCGTGTTTGTCTACCAATCAAAATTTGATTGGAGAATATTTGTCAAACCGTGGTGATCAGGAGGCTAGCTTAGCCTTGGCGGAATTGAAGGCACGGGCCAGTTTGGCTTTGCGGCGAGCGGTTGTGTTGGGGTGCAACACGCGGCGTGAGCCAGCTTTATCCAGCTTGGATACGGTGGCCTTGTAATCGGCAAGGGCTTTGTCCATTTCGCCGGCAGCCAAAGCAACCAAAGTTCGTTTGGTGTAGGTCTTGATGACCTTTTTGGTAATCCGGTTTTGCAGACGACGTTTTTGGTTCTGCTTGAGACTCTTAATCGCGGACGGTGTATTGGGCATGGATACCTATCCAGATAGTAAGGGGCGGGAATTGCCGCCAATCTTCAGTCGATACGACATCATCTGACATAGCCGTTGGTCTCAATATAACACCGACCACGGAAAATTTCAAGCCCTTCGCGACAAGTCGTTCGAAGAACTCGCCCCATAACCCTTCGGCTTGGACTATCCGGACCAACTTTTTTAACGTATAGTAATAATGCTTAACTATCAGACGGTTCGATTGTGCTTGTGTCCGATCAACCGATTCCGAACGATCCGAAGGTTTTGTGGAGGTCCGTGTGGCGAAAGAAGAGCCTATGAGAACCGAAGGCAAGATTGTGGAATCTTTGCCTAATACCCAGTTCATGGTCGAACTGGAAAATGGACATAAAGTCCTGGCCCATATCGCTGGAAAGATGCGAAAGAATTTCATTCGTATTGTCCCGGGTGACAGAGTGACTGTCGAAATCACCCCTTATGACCTGACCAAGGGCCGCATCGTCTACCGCGAGCGTTAATCCTTCCCTGAATTCACCTGCCTTTGTCCGCAAGACTTTCCATATTCTCACCAGCCTATTTTCGCCGCCACCAGATGTCGGTGGAAATGTTGTGTTCGAGGCAGTATTCTGCAATCTGAGCGGCAAACCGTTTTGCATCCACAGGATAGCCCGCCGTAGGCTTCAAATCAGGCAAGCGGCGGGCGAACCAGGCATTGAACTGGTCCATCCATTTTTCCCTTAAAAATTTCGAAACCATACTCGCCAAAGCCACGAGACTACTCTGAGAATCTGCCCTCGGCTGAAATTTCAAGTCGTATAAGTTCTGATTATGAGTCACTTTATAATGGCTCAGAGTGGGCCCTTCCTGAACCCTTTGGATCCAGCTCCCTGGGAATGCCTCCAACAGCACTGGCGAATAAAAATGCCTGCCGCCATGCTTATCCGATATCAGACAAATCTCTTCCCCAGGCTCCACCACGGTTTGAAGCCATTTCAGAATCTCAATAAATATCGCTGAATGCGCTGATGCCTTGTTCCCGCGCTCATCCAAAAGCTGATTAAATCGCTGAGGACCAACCACCTTCACCTGAGCCGTCAAAATCCGCCATTCCGGACAAACCAACCTTAGCGATAAACCATTACGATTATACAGGTTATAGTCGTTCAGATCATCCACCCAATAGGGTATTTCAGTACCCCCAAAAACGTCGGGTCCTATCGCGCTGAGCCATCTTTCTCGGTCGAAAGGGTTCGGAACTCCATCCATGATCGTCATCGCCATCGATCGGAACGCTCGCTCCAAAAGATCCATCGCATCTCGCCTGGCCAGCACCAACTTACTGTCATCAATGCAAAGAAGTCGCCCAATGCTGTCATGGGCACGAAAAACGCCTTCAATATCGTTCCACAAATCAGGCTGATTTTCGCTGCCCTGAGCCACAACAGCAGTCATCACCAGAGGGCCAATATTTGGCCCATATCCTGCCTCGTCAATCCCAACCCAGATCTTGGAACCAGTTTTTTCGTTCATCAATATTATCGAGTAAATCCCGATTGACGATCCATCGACTGCGAACGACCTGTCCGAACTTCCTCGCCCAATCGCTCAGGCGTCATAGGCACTTTCTCAATCAAAACATTCGGCTTCCCACCCGCTTGCTTCACCAGTTCGAAGGCATCGTAGAGTGTCCCGATCGCCGTTCTCGACTCATAGCGGATACGATCGCCATCCACCTCAATGATCTGATAAAGCTGCGTGTTTTCAGCGGCTCGTTTCATCCAGTCTTCGCGCTCCACCCTATACATCTTTGGCCCGCTCACCGAAACCACGTAAACAGTTCCCGACTTTGGATCACGAACTGTCGCTCCCGTACCGGCATTATCAAACATCAGCAACCCACTTCGTGCATATGTATGGTCGTGGCCTGTCAGGACAAGATCCACTTTATGCTTGTCGAGTATCGGCTGCCACATCTCACGTAACTGCTTGTTATCACGCCCCTTGGCTGCTGAATAGATCGGATGGTGAAAGGTCAGGATCGTCCAGCGGTTCGGATTGTTCGAAAGCGTGTAATCCAACCACTTGCCCTGCTCTTCCTGACGCTCATTGGAATTCAAAGAGACGAATCGAACTCCTGCATAGTCAATAAAATAGCATGTTTCTTCAAGACCGGCTGGGCCATTGGTTGGCAGGTTGAATTGTGGCTTCCAGTGCTTCGAAAGAACTGGGCCTTTTTCCGACCTGGAGTATTCATGGTTACCAGGAGTGGCCAGAATCGGCATCATTCCGTTGATAAAACCCGCTGCACCAAACCATTCGCC
>CAMCFM010000295.1 GCA_945874095.1 Candidatus Kuenenia stuttgartensis | reverse complement strand
TCGCGCTCAGGGTTCGTTCTGTGACAAGCAGACTTTGGGCAAATTGGCCCCAAAGAATGGTTGAGTCACTGAATTCAAGGTCAGTAGACACGGCCTTGGCCTCACACCTGGCGTAAATGGTGCTGGTTCAAGATGCGATGTGGACAGGAGATGGATGGAGTCTGTTCAACCGAGCGTTAACTCTATATCTATTGTTTCACTCAATTCGTAGTTTATCAAGTTGATGGGGAGAACATTTACGAATTAAGCCTTGGCTCATACCGGAATCCGGGGTGGTCTTTGCCTGCCAAACTAACCCGCAGCGAGAGCAAGGGCCGCACGAGTGAATAACCAGTCCAGCACAACCACATACAAATGATAGAGTTGCTCCAACCCGGTCTTGGCGATAGCCCCGGTTAATTGGTTTTAAAAACTTTCCGATTTGGGATGGTTTTAGTTTTCGGGCCAACGGCCAGAGATCCTACAGCCCAGTCCGAAGGGCTGGGAAGCTCGCACATAATCTTTGATTTTAGGCCTGAAAAGAGGTGATTGCGGCCCTTCAGGCCTGAACCAGACTTTTGCCGTCCGCAAGAACCGGCCCTTCGGACCGGGCTGTAGGATCACGCCCCTTCAGGTCGAAATCTAGCCGCAGGGCGCTAGCCCCGGTTACGCCTAACCGAAGAAACCTGGGCTATCGCCAAGCCCGGCTAGGTAAATCCCAAACCAAAGAAACCTGTGCTATTTTCCGTCTTTGAAACTGGCATGCCACATCGTGTTTATCAAAACTTGCTAACTTCAAACGCGAAATTCGGGAAACGAAAAAGCCCTGACAATTAGTCAGGGCTTTCAGGGGAATTCGCAGACGATTCGGTTTCGCAGAGATCAGACGGATGTTTCTGGAGCCGATGCTTGTTCAACAGCCTTGGCCAAACGTTTGCGGCGACCGATCGCACCCAGAGCAATCGCAGACAAGGCTCCAAGAGCATATGTTGATGGCTCAGGAACAGTGACGGACATCGGCAACGAAAATCTTTTGTAAGCTTCGACGCTGCCGTTTTCGATAAACCATGACGATTGTACAGCTGGATTAATGTAGCTTCCAATCGGTACGAACCCGCTGAAGTTTGGGGCACTTGCAGTCATGGACTTCGTTGTTGTGTTGAAAGCAACTGACCCAGTTCCAGTAATACTCGCAACGATCCAATATTGCGTGTTCAGTGTGGTTGGGACTAGGATGTTTGATGCTGTGACTATATTTGAGTTCGTACTACCGATACTGTTGATTGCAAACGTACCCAAGTTTGCGACAAGAGCCCCTGGGGTGTCCTTGCTGTTATCAGATGTTGGTCCTTGAACGTTCGAATAAAGATCGAGGTTTAAGTTACCACTACCTGAACTAAATTGGTACATGTTGATCGAAACACCCGTGATGCTGTAAGAGCTGAATCCAGATAGAGGAAATCCACCCACTGGTACTGTCTTGAACTGTTGGGCAACGGACTCACCGCTTGAAAGAGGCGAAGTAAAACCGTAGTCACCAGGAGAGTCTTGCGTTGGAAGACTCAAAGTGTTCACCAGCAACACATCGGCGCTCGCTGTCGAAGCCAGTGCAACAAAACCGATCGCTAAAACTGTAAGGACTTTACTGAGACTCGATGAAATCTTCATGGACAGATGACCCCTGTTGAACGGAACTCGAACCGAATATCATTGATATCGATATCTTAGCATGTTCATTCGCGAAATAAATATCCCTAATCAGGAAAAAAGTTCAGGTTGTGCCGAAAAGTCAACATAGGCACAACCTGAGGGTTCTGATTAGACGTAAGCGGGAGAAGCCCGACGGGTTAGTCGAGCGCGATAAGTTCTGGTCCAACAAGATCTTCAAACGTTTCGCGGCGGCGAACCAGCTGGGCCTTGTCACCACTCACGAGAATCTCGGCAGCACGAGGCCTCGTATTATAATTGGAGGCCATGACCATCCCATAGGCGCCGGCTGAGAAGGTGGCAAGCAGGTCGCCAGTGGCCAGCCTTGGGAGGTGACGATCCTTGGCCAGGAAGTCGCCTGACTCGCACACTGGGCCAACGATGTCCCACGTCTCTGTTCCAGGAATTTCTGACTCGTAGTTTTCCGGAGGACAAGCCAGCCCTTCAGCCACGTGCACTGGCCAGATTCGGTGGAAGGCCTCATAAAGACTTGGCCTGATCAGGTCGTTCATCGCTGCGTCTTGAATCAGGAATCGTTTGTCGCCTGACTTCTTGGTGAAGATCACCTGACTGACAAGGATCCCGGCATTCCCCACCACCACCCTGCCTGGCTCCATCGCCAGTCGGCAACCGGTGGTTGCCACCTTTGGAACAATCACTTCGGCAAATGCTTTGATGGCCTTGGCTTCACCACCGCGATAAGCGATCCCAAACCCTCCGCCCATGTTATACCACTTGATCGGGTGGCCCATGGCCCGAAGCTGACCGATAATTTCTACGCCCTTTTCCGCAGCATGTCCGTAAGGTTCTACGGTTGTGATCTGGCTGCCGATGTGCATGTGCATCCCGATCATCGTGATGTGCTTCATGTGGACGGCTTCCTGGGCCAGCCTCAGGGAGCGGTCGATGTCCATGCCGAATTTCGACTCTTTTTTGCCGGTCGAAATATATCGGTGCGTTTTGGGGTCCACATCCGGGTTCACGCGGAGTGCGACAGGGGCCACTTTACCAAGCGATTCGGCCACTCGGTTAATCGCCGCAAGTTCTTCTTCACTCTCAACATTGAACATCAAAACGCCGGCCTGAATGGCCGCTGCGATTTCCGGATCGGTTTTACCAACTCCAGCAAATACGGTACGGTCGGCAGTCCCACCCGCCTTGAGTACCCGGCCCAGTTCACCACCTGAGACCACATCAAAACCGTCGCCATGTTCACCGACCACTTTGAGGATACCGAGGTTGGAATTTGCCTTGACGGAATAACAGACCAGTGGATTCAAAGTCTTGAAAGCTTTGTTGAGAGTGTCCAGGTGATGTGTGATCGTGGCTTTGCTGTAGATATAAAGTGGGGTGCCATAACGTGCGGCCAGATCGGCGACGCGAACGTCTTCACAATAAAGTTCGTGGTTGCGGTAGTTGAAGTGGTCCATGGGAATCGTTCCGAAGAAGGTCTGGTCAGCGATTCGTACGGCACGACAGCCGAAGTAAGTGACCTAACCTAAAGTTGTGAAAGTAGTCATGTTGCGTGTGTGAATCCCGTCCCGCATTGGATGAGACCCATACCGTCAATGTTAATATACCAGAAATTGGCCCTGAGGGATATGAACCGCTGAAGGGAACTGAGGGAATGGATGATGAAATCTGTCTGGATTTGGTATCCTGTATCAACCACAAAGAATCGCATTGAAGTGACTGGGGAAATCACTTTCATGCCATTCCAAACGATCGAATCGTAATCAAATCGATGACAACGCAACCGGCTCAACAATCTGTGGATCTTGAATCTGCAGCAAGCCGCCAGGTTTTTGAAGAGCTGGTTCCGAATGGACCAAGGCCACTCATCAGGCCTGCGTCGCGATCGGTCATGTTTGGGCCACTGGCAATTTTGATTGCGATTTTACCCGGCCTTTATGGCCTGACACACTGGGATTTGACTCCTCCAGGGCCTTGGTGGGGTCTGCGCGGGCTGGCTGTGCTGGATGAAGGGCTTTGGGTAGATCAAACTCCCATGGCTGAAACCATCGCAGGTAATATTGACTATAACACCCTTCGAAATATTGCTTTACAGCCACCTTTATTCGCCTGGCTTGAGGCCGTTCTGGTGCAGATCAGTCCAACACGGGCGCCTCTGGCTACGGTTCTCCCTTCTTATATAGGAGGCGTTCTGCTGATACTTTTGATCTACCTTCAGGGCAGGACCTGGTCAAAGCCTGGTACGGCGATGGTAGCGGTCTGGATCTTCGCCTTCCATATACGGACTCTGGATTCCATGCAAAGGGCTGGTCCAGCCACTCTGGGGGCTGCCACTCTGGTGGGTGCTCTGCAATTTTACAGCCTTCACATTCAAGCTGGCCAAGGTGGCCGAATTCGCGGCAGAATCCTTTATGCCATGGGCTGCGGTGCCTGTCTCGGGCTGAGCCTGATGAGTGTGGGGCTGATCGGCCTGTCAGTCATTCCAGTGATCGCGATTCATCAAGTTGCGATCAATGCCGGCGAATCGCCTCTGGAACGGCCTCGGCACTGGTATGAGGCCTGGAGAGTGGCGCCTGGCCTGTTTTACGGAGCCACCGCGTTTGCCGTAGCCATGGTGATCGCGGCTCCCTGGCATGTCTGGATGACTCTGGTCCATTATGGCGACTTCTGGATTGTCCTTCTGGAGCCTTCCCGGAACCTGGGCCCGCTCAATCGGGGCCCGGTCGGACACCTTCTCGATGCTGGGCCTGTGGTGCTTTTTCTCGCTGTTTATGGAGCATGGTGCGGAATTTACAGCTCGATCACAGGCTATCAGGAATCGACAGATTATCAGGAGCATCTGACACGATCCGCCTGGCAGGATCAGTCGTATCAGGAGAAAAGCCAACAGGATCAAACCGGGCTGATGCTCTGGGCCATCTGGTCGATCGTCACACTGGCTTTGTGTGTCTACTGGCCGCTTGGGCCACAGAATACGTTGAATTTAACGCTCGCCGCATCGATCTCTTTAATGGCAGGTTACACCATCAGGGGGCTCTCTCAGAGATCGATCTCGGCTGCGGAATTGGTCTGGATCACTCCTCTCACGATACTTGGGATTTCGTGGTGGGGGTCTGAAAGCGTTCGGGCCACTGTGAGAAATCTACAGATCAAGGGGTTTACGAATCTTCAGCCAGGCATTCTAATCTGGCAGATATTCGCCTTGATTTTCGTTCTTGTCTCGCTCTCTACTTGTGTTTATCTACTCAAAAAATGGTCTGAAAAGAACGATTCCCGAACGAGATTTATACTCGCCATTTTCCTCTCACTGATTCTGGTCTTCCAGCTCGCACTTGGGATCAATGAGTTGAGGTTTCGCCACACGATCACCCGGCAGTTGCTCGACCTGCGAGAATCCATCGTGAAACGAAATCAGTCGGCCCCGATTCGGCATATACACGTCGTGGGATCGATATCTCCTGAATCGCTTGCGAATTTAAGGCCTGAATTGCTCGACCAATCGGCGTCGAAGATCTTTCCGACCCAGGTCAAAAGGAAAAATGCGAACGGAATTGACCCGGCAGGACGGTTGCGATTTATTCTGCATTCCGCATTACCACGAGTTCCACAAACCGACCACGACACGATTGAATCACTTTTCGAGTCGCCTAAAGGCGAAAGACTGGTGATTTTGGTAGGGCCAGACAATCGACTGACTATCGCCGATCAAGCCCGATTGGGGCTCGAACCGATCCATCCAGGAGTCGCTAAAATCATGACAGCTTTCGCAACTTCCCGTGCAGCCAGATTGAACGCAGGTCTGAGCCAACCCGTTCGCAGTGCGAATCCGTTTACTGCTACAGCTGGAGCTTCCTCCATCGACCTTTCGAAATCAAAGCCTTCTGGCACTTTGAGAACACCAGCCCAACTCATTCGGAATTCACCTTGAATCGATTTGGTATTGCTCATGAATTGTCATCGTTGCATAAAACGGCAAGTTTTTTGACCGCTTTATAGGAAACCCGATTCGAGCGATCACCGGATTTACAGGCTGATCCACGCACGGCGAACCAGTCTGGCTTAAGGTGTTGCAGCTGTTTGATCCGTGGAATGGTCAGGCCACCTGCCAAAGCCAATTGTAACCCCTGTTTTTTTACTTTATGGGCGAATCTGAACCAATCCTGATCCCAGATAAAGCGCGATGATTTATCGTAAGTATCAATCAGCAATCCAGAGCAACCGTTTTGGCTCGCAAACTCGAGGATTTGATCACGTCCCAATGAATTGGCTTTAACGTGATCCGCATAAACCACGGCAATCCATTGGAGGCTTGCAGGAGCGTATTGCTTGAGTTTCAGGAATGTCTGCTGCCAAAGTTCAAGGCGTCCGCCAGATTCGGCAGGGCCGAGTTTGGCGTATGTAAATCCTTTGAGCGATGATAGTTCGTGATGAGTCTGATTCTCATCCAAGGCACTCCAT
>CAMCFM010000294.1 GCA_945874095.1 Candidatus Kuenenia stuttgartensis | reverse complement strand
GACGCCCTACCGCTTTTGATCCCACCCTGGGAAAAGGTGACGGTGGAAGTACCACCCACATCGCTGGCCAAGGGAACTCAGGTCATTCTTGTCAATCGAATGGGCCCTCTCAAATTACGATGGGTGGCCGAGCATACAGCCTACGATCCACCTCGGATGTTCATGGACGTTCAAAAATCTGGCCCGTTTCATAAGTGGGAACACAAGCATCTGGTTTTGGCCGATGGCGAAAGTGGTGCAATCCTAAGAGATGAAGTGACTTACGAGTTACCTATGGGAATCTTGGGGCGAATCTTTGGCGGATGGTTCGCACGGTCGAAAATTGAGAAGATGTTTGATTATCGCCACGCTGTCACAAAGCGGGTTTGCGAGGGCGGGTCTGGATTGTGATCAAAGGAAAACTGGTTGGATTGGGTTGGGATTTATCTAGCCGGGCTTGGCGATAGCCCCGGTTATTTTTCTTCCGCGAACCGGAGGCTAGATTCATACACCCCGGTTTTTTTCTTCCGCGAACAGGGAACTAGCGCCCGGCGGCTAGATTTTTAGATCCAGGTATTTTTCTTCTGCGAACCGGGGGCTAGCGCCCGGCGGCTAGATTTTTATACTCAGGTAATTTTCTTCCGCGAACCGGGGGCTAGCGCCCTGCGGCTAGATTTAAAACTTGAAACCGATGGCTGGCGCCTCTTACCTAGCCGGGCTTGGCGCTAGCTCCGGTTAATTGGTTTTAAAACCGGAAGTGATTTTCGGCCTGATCCTGAGTGATTATTTCACATAAGAAAAAAACCGACTCGCCTAGATTTTAGGCGAGTCCGGATTAGGTGATTTCGAATCAAACTCAAGCGGATCGAACTCAGTATGAGAACCGGTCGAGGACGCTTCTCCAGAGGGATCGTCTAGGGAAAAGAATTTCGCAGGCTGCTGCGGCGGACGAGTGCTGGAAGTGTGCAAAACCTGAAAGCACCAGTGTTTCGATCGATTCCTGGCCCATCACCAGTAGAACCAGTCCGCGTTCTGTAACGGTGATGGATTTACGTCCGCTTCGGCCAGATTCTACGGAGAGTGGGTTTTCGGCATCCCATCGGAGGGTCCAGCGATTGGAACCAACGGAGAGTCCCAGTTCACCGGAATTCATTCCTGCAGCACGGGCCCTGCGATCAAGCTCGGGAGCCAACTGGTTGAGCAGAAGGCTGATATTGGCCACCTTCATCATCAGACAATTTGGCGGGAGAGTCGAGCTGGAGCTGGTCATGGATCGACCTGCACCCGGCCAGTCGCTCAGGTGACTCACGACAGGATGGTCCGATGGGACATCCAGAAGGATCTCCGGATAGGCGCGTTCCAGACTTTCGGCCCTGATCCGGCCCAGCAACATTTTAAAGGCTTCCGGGCAGTCCAGATCGGACGCGATTTCAAGGACGTGGTGATCTTTTACAAAGGCGTAACCCTTGACCTGATCGCCCCGACAGGCTACCCAAATGACGTGCGCCATTCGCATTCCGACAATCCATCGCCAGTAGCTTTCGCTTCTTACGACAGAAGCGATGTGCGTGTCGGCCAACTGACGGTCGTAGATCCTCATCAGATCAGAAAGTTCCACCTGCCTCCATGGCCGAACTGTCCAGCCCCCACGCGAGGCTTCCTGCTGCATGATGTCTTCGGTCGGCAGATTTCTTGATGAAACTGCGAGCGGTCGGGAGAGCCCGACTTTGACCCATCCAATTTTTTCGTAGTTGTCAGGCGTACGCGTCGTCAGACCCAACAGACCGATCTTGGCAGCGTCTGACCGCTTTAAAGCTTGCTTGATCAGTTGCTCGGCCAGACCTCTGCCCCGGAATTCGGGAACCGTGCCCAGCCAGACAAGGCCTGATATCGGAAGCTCCAGTTGATCAATCCGGATCGACCGGCGTGCCATCAGAACATGGCTGGCCAGTCGGCCACTGATCCTCGCCAGCAGACGATGCTCTGGCTTGTAGTCTGGATCCAGTAAAGAATTGTAAAATCTTTCCCGATCAAGAGTGCGGAACGAATTGATCAGAACCTGACCGACTTCGTCGTGATCCCCTTCGCTCGCTTCCATAAAGTGAGCTGCCGGGATTCTCTTGGTTGTCGCGATTCTTTCCGTCACAGAGCCGGTTCTCATCGATTAAACCCTTCATGGTGAAGTACCGAAGTGATCAGGCAAAATCCGCTCTCTCGTCGATTCGTTCCTTATTATAGCAAGACCGAATCGTTAAAAAAAGAACCAAACCCTATTGACAAATAAGTTTCTCGAAATTCCTCAAAAAACCTTGTCAAGTGGGCTCCGATTCTTCGCCTGTAATCCGATCAAACCAGCCAATCTACGCAGCCGAACCATCGAATGCACCGTGATTGAGTATTCTCTCGACCGCGCAACCTGCTCAATCGCGCTCTCTGACCTCAATTCGGCGATTCTTACATTCGTTGCAGAAAGATCACCTGCCAATAAAACTGCGATTTCGCGATTAATCCGCCGAAGTTCCCTCGCTCGCTTTCGTCGCGGCTCACGCTCCAATGTCGCTTGCTCAAGCCAATACAGCTTCTCTTCCAACAAGATTTTTACCGACGGATCCGTCAGGCCCAAAGTCTCTGCTTTCCACTCCAGACAGCGCCGATGACGAATCGCCACATCGAGTTCGTCACGCGCTCGGGCAGGACCAAAATCATCGATCCGGAGGGTTGCCGACATCACGGCATAAGCTGGTGGGGTGATCCCAAAAAACGTCTTGAATATGCTGTCTCCAAGCTCGTCGTAAATCGCTCCGCCAATCCCGTGCACAAAAAGATCAGCCAGGAGTGTCCTGCATAAAGCGGTGGTCACAAGGGCTCTGGGACGTATCCGAATCCCTTCGGCGGCGAACCGGGCCAGTTCCTCAACACCTCCATCGGTCGGCCGGTCAGGGCGAATCGAGAGGCATCCAATCGACTCAGTCTCTCCGTCAATCCTCAGCTCAACACCCGACCCATTTTCACAAATCCTGACCCAAAGAGAGGTTCGTGTCGGATTCTCGTCACGCCAGACCCACAGGGGAGACTCCCACCATCCATCTTTATGGACAAGGTCTGCGACGGGGTGATTCCTGCTCCGGATCTTATGTTCTTTGCGATATGCGGCAAGATATTCGTCATGAATCGCATGAAATCGTGGCAAATCGGCCAGAATCATGCAGAACATGTGGCGAACCACAGGTGAATCCGCCCAAAGGCTCATGGGAGATTCCAAAAGCCCGTATCCCCACTCCTGCTCTATCTGCTGACGAGCCAAGCTAATACGGCGAGCGCCCGACTCATCCTGAACCTGCTTCATCAGAGGCCAGATTTCAGTCGCCAGAGGGTCCGCGACATCAGGCGTCAGTGCATCGCGCAAATTCTGGGCGAAGCCATCGAACAGGGCCTCGTCCACAATATTCCAGGTCTCATAAGGGCGGCCATCGTCGGTTTGATCGAACGGCACTTCCACCGTTTTCGGATTCGAATGCAACGAGCCAGATGGGACCTTGATTCTGGTCGATTTGAGCTGATCCGTATCAGCAACCAGGTTCACACCCACAGCATTGGCGGCTTTGGCGATCGCCGCAACGGCGAAATTCTTGGCCCAGACACCCGGGTGATAAAGTTCTGGCTGATGGCCTGTCATGATCCAAATGGCATCTTTGTGAAGTGCATTTGGAGATTGAACGCCTGCTCCAGGATTCCAGATTTTCGAGCATTCCACAAAGCTGAATCGTGCGGAACGTCTTAATTCGACGAGACTTCTGCCACCGAATTGAATCTCAGGCTGGCTCAAAAGCTGATGATTCCGGGCCGCCATTTCAGGCCATTCGCTGAGTTGTGGAATGGCGAGGAGCCCGAAATCTGAACCGGGAGCACGAAAATTTGTGCCGCTCATAGTCCTTGACTCCGATTGGACTGACCCAAATCAGACCGGGCCAGTGCGGCATCAAAAACAGAGCGATAGTGCTTGAGGCGAAAATTGGAATCGTCGAGTGAACCTCCAAACGAACGATTCTCGTCGAGATAGATCAGAGGAACGGCCATCTCATGAATCTTCATCTGATGTTCAACAGCCTGAACCCAGACTTCCAGAGGCATGGCATATCCAGGATCGACAATCTTGAACTGACTTAAAATACTGGTCCTGTAGGCTTTGAATCCACAAAAGCCGTCGGTCAGTTTCAGGCCAAGCTCATCTCTTAACCATCCAAGCACAGTCATATTGATACGGCGGCGATCTTCTGGAGGGGGAGCCGAAGGGTCGTAAGTATCCAAATAACGGCTACCACTGACGATATCGCAATCCTCCAACATATTGATCAAGGCAGGAATCAAGTGAGGTTCATGCTGGCCATCGCAGTCGATGGTCACCAGGGCATCGTAGCCGCCTTCGACAGCGACTTGGAATGCGGTGACCAGACCGGCTCCATAGCCCCGATTTTGGGGATGCCTGATGGTCCTGATCGATTTGTGTCGAGCCAGAATCTCGGGAGTCCGATCTTTCGAACCATCATCCACAACCAACACATCATGAGAATATGCAGCAACTTGCGGCAGTACTTCGTCGAGATATTTTTCTTCGTTGTAGACAGGAAGTGCCGTGAGGAATCGCATTTTTTTGTTCAATTTCGCTCGTCGTGACACTTCGGCCGCAGTACTTGCAGAGGGTACGATCCAAAAAAGCTCGGATCTTACCTGCATCCTTATTCTAAACTTCATATGTCGCAAGTCAACGAATCAGGTTTTTCGTTCCACTCTGGACTATTTTCTGACAGGCAAAAACTGATCCGATTTTAACGATCATATTCGTTTTAAGGTTTTGCAGTTGCATGTTCATTTCAGCTGACTACAATCTTAAGTAATGATCCAAGTCCGTTTGATGGGAAGCAGCAGGCCTTGAGAATATCCATCATGAATGTCAGGCACTACTTACCGCTCATTCTCATGCTCTCCACCTCGGTCATTTCAGACGATCGGATTTCGATCGACCTGCGTGGAGGTGGCCGGGTGACTGGCTCTCTGCTGACCGAAAAGCCCGACGCACTGTTCGTTGACCTGGGCCACGATGTGGTTCGTCTCCCAAAAGATCAAATTCTTAAGCGGCAGAAATTTACAGGATCAGAAGTCGCGTCGACGACGACCCCTGCAACGGTTTCGGAAGATGATATGGATGGGTTTTACAAGACAGGTGGATTGGACGGTAAATCGGTTCGCCAACTTGTGGATCAGTTTGGTGAGGGTGTGATTTCGATCGACACCCCATCTGGAAAAGGGTCGGGATTTTTATTGAACGACGATGGATATGCGATCACAAACCAGCACGTGATTGCTGGCGAAACACGAATCTCTGCAACGCTTTACAAAAAGAATCCATCAGGAGCCCTCCAGCGGGTCCGGGTCGAAGAGGTCGAGATCGTGGCCATGAATCCGTTGATGGATCTAGCGCTCATTCGACTTCCAAAACGGGAAGATTTGACTTATAAACCATGCTCACTCTCTGTGGATGAACTCGCAGCGGGTGATGGGGTCTTTGCGATCGGCAATCCTCTGGGCCTTGAACGAAGTGTCAGTCAAGGGATTGTGAGCACCCGGAACCGGAATTTTGATGGCCTGGTTTATCTGCAGACAGATGCTGCGATCAATCCAGGGAATTCTGGTGGGCCACTCTTTAATCTCAAGGGAGAGGTGGTGGGTGTGACCAACATGAAGGCCACATCGGGTGACAATCTGGGATTTGCGATCCCGATTCGATATGTGAAGGATTTTCTGAGAAATCGGGATGCGTTCGGCTATGACAAAACCAATCCGAACGCAGGCTACAGGTACATGGATGCACCTCGTCGGGGCAAGCCCGCAGTGGCATCATCCAAGTCGGTGGAAGGTCGTCCGGGTCTCTGATTCAGAGCAGGACAGCACCCTTCAAACGAAGTTTTGAACGTGACAGTGACCAAGTGATTCACAATAGGATGCGTCTCTCGAATGACGCCTTTTGCATCTCTAGGAGTGGAACTGATGATGATTGCAAATAGCCTTCGTTCTTTCTGGACAAGGCTTTCGGCTGTAACCGCCGTGATGCTGGCCGCCGTTGTGGCCCCCGTGGGTGCCGCCTCA
>CAMCFM010000293.1 GCA_945874095.1 Candidatus Kuenenia stuttgartensis | reverse complement strand
CGTCTGATGACCGGCGACGACATTGGCGGAGAAATCCTAAAGCCAATCGTAGGTAGAGGCTCTGTGTGCTTTGATATGGATAACGATGGCGATCTGGACGTGGTCATGACCGAAAACGGCGGCCGGGCACACATATATCGAAACGATCTCGGGGAATCCAACAAATCGGTCCGGCTCAAGTTGGTCGGCAAGAAGTCAAACCGCGATGGTCTTGGCCTGAAGCTGAAGGCGACCTCAGGCGATAAGTCGTTGCGTTTACAGCACTTCCTGGCGAGAAGCTATCTTTCGAGCCTTGATCCGATGGTGACTATCGGCGCCGGTTCCACTGGTAAGATCGATAAACTCGAACTCACCTGGCCCAGCGGTATCAAGCAAACCCTGACGGACGTGGAGTCAGGTAAAGTGACGATTGTTGAGGAACCTTGAGCATTCAGGGGGCGCCTGTGAATCACTTCCTGTTTCAAGCGTGGTGAGACGATATCCCAAGGTTGGATTGAGGCATATTTGAGTGATTATTGCACCATCATGCCTCCAACCAGCTTTATCAGAGTGATTCTCCATAAGTTCTCAAATCCAAATCATCCCAGAACCGGATGTTTCTTGATGGCTTGACCCTGATAAATCCCATAAATTCTGCTGGTTTTGAGCTCATCTATTGCCACAAATCCAAGACTTTGGCACGATATGTGCCATCGACCATACTGCGCTTGAGGTCATCACTGAACAGGAATTTCCCAGATCATGACAACCGACGAAGTGGCCAAGGTAGCTTTGCTGGCAAGACTTAGGCTGAATGACCAGGAACGCGAACGATATGCGGAACAGCTCTCGCTGATCCTTGAGTTCATTGCCCAGCTTGGAGAGCTTGACACCGAAGGCGTCGAGCCGCTGGCCCACGGCGTGGACCGCACGAACGTCTTCCGCGAGGATAAAGCCTATCCTGCTCTGGAACGTGAACTGGCCCTGATGAACGCTCCGAAGCGTAGTGCTGAGGGCTTTCTGGTCCCCGCTGTGCTGGACTGATTCACGACCGTTCCCAAGATTCCTTCTATTTCATCCATCACTGCGACTTTTTTGAGTGGCTCCATGCAACTGACAAACCTGACGGCGACGGAAGTGGTAGCGGGTATCTCTGCCCGTAAGTTTAACGCCGAAGAAGTGGCCAAGGCGTTTCTGGACCGAACTGCCAAGCTCAAGAATCTGAACATTTACGTTCACCTTGATGATGAAGTCGTCCTGAACCAGGCACGCGATGTCGATCGCCGACTGGCTGCCGGTGAAGCCGTCGGTCCATTGGCCGGCCTGCCTGTCGCCATCAAAGACCTTCTCTGCGTGCAAGGCGAGCCCACCACCTGCGGCAGCAAAATGCTGGCCAATTTCAGGCCTCCATACAATGCCACCGTCATCGAGAAGCTCAAAGCCGCTGGGGCCGTGCTTTATGGCAAAGCCAATATGGACGAGTTCGCGATGGGTTCCTCCACCGAGAACAGTTGCTATGGCCCCACCCTGAACCCTTGGGACCCTGCCCGCATTCCAGGCGGTTCATCTGGCGGTTCTGCTGCTGCCGTGGCTGCCATGACCGCCCCTGTGAGTCTGGGGTCTGACACCGGCGGATCAATCCGTCAGCCAGCCGCCCTTTGCGGTGTGGTCGGTCTGAAGCCAACTTATGGCCGGGTTAGCCGATATGGCCTGATCGCATTTGCCAGCTCGCTCGACCAGATCGGCCCATTTACCTGGAATGTGCCGGATATGGCCCTGATGATGGAAGCCATCTCAGGCGGCGACCCGAAAGACGCCACAAGCCTGCCCGATGCCGTGCCTGCCTATTCGCAAGAAATTGAAAAGCGTCCGGAACGTCTGCGGATCGGCGTGGTCAAGGAATTCTTCGGCGAAGGGCTTGATAACGAAGTGGCAGTGGCGGTTCATAACGCCATTGAGGTCTATCGCAAGCTCGGGGCCGAGATCAAGGAAGTCTCCCTGCCTCACTCAAAGTACGGTATCGCCGCCTATTACATCGTGGCACCTGCTGAGGCTTCATCCAACCTGGCCCGCTATGACGGAACCCTCTTCGGCCACAGGGCCAAAGATTTCTCACCTGCCGATGAAGCTGAAAAGGATCTGCCGGCACTGGTCCGAATGATGATGGCCACGCGGGCGGAAGGCTTTGGTGCGGAAGTCAAAAGGCGGATCATGCTCGGTACTTACGCCCTCTCCGCAGGCTATGCCGATCAGTATTACAACAAGGCCCTCAAAGTGCGCCGGTTGATTCGGAACGACTTCGAGACAGCCTTCAAAGACGTGGACTTCTTGATCGGTCCCACCACGCCCACACCGGCCTTTAAGCTGGGCGAGAAGGCGGCGAACCCTCTGGCCATGTATTTGTCGGACATCTACACCATCACCACAAATCTGGCCGGCATCCCGGGCCTGAGCATGCCATGCGGGCTATCCTCCGAAGGCCTCCCGATCGGCATGCAGCTTGTAGGCCCGGCGATGAGTGAAACCGCACTTCTGCAAGCGGCCCGCCTGTTCGAACGCGAAACCGACTGGCACACCAAACGGCCCAATATTTGAGAAGGCTCCACTGCAAGAGCCTTCCCCTGACGTATATCTCAGAGCGTTTCATACAGATACAACCCAGATTCGGTGAGTGCTTTAATCAAATGTCTACATCAGCCAACCCGCCTTATACGATGATTGTCGGCCTGGAAGTTCACGTACAGCTTCTGACCGAGTCGAAAATGTTTTCATGGACCGGCACCGAGTTCGGTCTTGCGCCGAACACTTTGTGCGATCCCGTCAATCTGGGCATGCCCGGCACCCTGCCGGTGATGAACGGCAAAGCCTTCAATATGGCTTTGAAAACCGCCATCGCCTGCGGTTGCACCATTCCCCGATACACCAAGTGGGATCGCAAGAATTACTTCTATCCCGACCTTCCAAAGAAGTATCAGATCAGCCAGTACGACCTCCCATTCTCTCTGGGTGGTTCTCTGCCGATTCCTGCGGATAAAGAGGGCAATGGCGGCAAGACCATTCGTCTGACCCGAATCCACCTTGAGGAAGACACCGGCAAAATGGTGCACACCTCAGGACAGGAGTCTGAGGTGGATCTGAACCGGGCGGGCACGCCTCTGATGGAAATTGTGAGCGAGCCGGATATTCGATCGGCCGCCGATGCCCGTCTGTGCTTGGAAGAGCTGCGACTGACCCTGCGATATCTGGGCGTATCCGACTGCGAAATGCAGGAAGGCAGCTTGCGGTGCGACGCCAACGTGAACCTGCACATCGACACACCGGCTGGCAAGGTGGCGACTCCGATTGTCGAGATCAAGAACCTGAACAGCTTTCGTTCCGTAGAGCGTGCCTTGCTTTACGAAGCAGATCGTCAGTACAAGAAATGGAAAGAGGACGGACTGACCATCAGCGACGCCCCTAAAGAGACTCGCGGCTGGTCTGACCCTGACGGCATCACCAAGCTCCAGCGTGAGAAGGAAACCGCCGCCGATTATCGCTATTTCCCTGAGCCTGACCTCCTCCCCGTTGTGGTCGACGAAGAGTGGGTGGAGCGACTCAGAGCCGAGATTGGCGAACTTCCTCGCGAACGCCGCCAGCGATTTGAATCCACCTTTGGCCTGTCACCTTACGACGCCAATGTGCTCGTCGAACAAGGTAAGGACGTGGCCGATTATTTCGATGCCGTGGTGGCCCTGACCGATCAATACAAGATGGCTTCCAACTGGGTCCAGCAGGAAGTCTTGCGAACGGCCAACGCCGATGGAATCTCGGTCGCCGACTTCCCTGTCAAACCAGCCATGCTGGCCAACCTGATCGCCCGCGTGGGTCGTGGAGAGCTGAACAACCAGCAGGGCCGCGAGGTGCTTGGCAAGCTGATTGAAACCGGCGCTGGGGCGGACATCGACCAGATCATCGAAGCCGGTGGCTTTAAGATGGTCTCTGACGAAGGCCCGATCCGCGAAGCGATCCAAGCGGCTTTGGCGTCGAATCCCAAGGCGATGGAAGACCTCAAAACTGGCAAGAAAAAGCCCGACGCTGTGAAGGGCTTTTTGCGAGGTCAGGTGATGAAGGCCACAGGCGGCAAGGCGAATCCTGCTCTGGTGGGACAGTTGATGGATTCGATTCTGGCCGAATTGGAAGGCGGGGCCTGAGCCATTGTGAATCTTGGATAGAGCATGGTGGAGTCTCTTCATTCCACCTGCTTTTGTTGCATCTTTCTGATAGAACTGGCCGCGAAAAAAATAGACAGGTTTTGAGTCATGTCCACTGGATCAAATCGCCCTTCGATCAACGAATTGCCTCGATACAACGCCAAAGAGAGGCGCGTCTTAGGTGTGATGATCGAGAAAGGCAAGACCACGCCTGACTATTATCCAATGACACTGGCTGGCTTGATCACAGGCTGCAACCAGAAGTCAAATCGCGACCCAGTAGTGAGTTATAACGAAGACGATGTCGAGGACACCCTGGTGGACCTGCGTGAGAAGCAGTCGGCCATCAAGGTGGAAGGGTTGGGCCGGGTCCCGAAATTCAAGCACAATATCTATGAGCGATGGGGCGTGAGCAAGGCCGAAATATCGGTTCTGGCAGAACTCTTGCTGCGTGGTCCTCAGACCGAAGGCGAATTGAGGGCACGATCAGAGCGGATGGAAGACAGTCTGGTCGATCAAAACGCCCTCCACACCGTGCTTGAGCCTCTGAAAGAACGGGGGATGGTGATCACTCTGACCCCTCCAGGCCGCAAGCGAGGGGTGATTGTCAGCCATGCGTTTTATAACGACAGTGAAATTGAAGCCTTGAGGCTGAAACATGCTGGCAATGGCGATGAAGTTGACGACGATTCTGCGAGTTCCGACCGTAGCCAGGCCGCTTCAGGGGCAGCTCGAACCGAGCTGAAATTCGAAGTGAACCAGATTCGCCAGACGGTGGATTCGCTGGTCACACGTGTTTCGGCACTCGAAGAGATTCTCGAAAAACTGCGTCAGGAACTGGGCGGCTGAGAGGCTTTACGTGAAGCCGACAGGTCAAGAAATATCGCCGGTTGTTTAACACCTTGAATCGAATTGCTCCAGATGAACACCGACGACACGAATCCAGAGAACCTGGTCACCGACTCTGAAGAATCCCCTGCCCAGCCATCAGGCCCGAGGATTGTGGTTCTGGCGGACTCGATGGAGACCGACCCGAACGGGATTCTGGACGGCCCCACCGTGTCGTCCATCTACCACGCCTGGCGATTGGCATGGCACCCGGCCGTTTTGTGCCGAATGACGAGCCTGCCGATCACTCTGGGCCCGATATTCGACCCTCCAGGCCCTGACACTCGAACCACTTACATCGTTCCAGGTCGATTGCTGGATCAGGTTCCCTCGTCGTTTTTAGGGCAAGTGGAAGACATTGGCACAGCCCTGATTGTGGCCAGCGACGATTACGAATCCTCTCGAACCGAGCTGTTCCGACGTTTGAGAGGCCACGAAATTGCTGACGATTTCGAGGCCCAGACCGAGCTTGTCGATGACTTTCAAGCCCTTGGTGTGGCCCGACTCTGGCTCGCCTCAGCCACGATCGCACTCGGCCATGTGGATGTGATCAACCACGACGAATTGACTCAGGAAACGCTGGCTGCCGCTGATCGCTGGAAAGCCGGCGATTTTGGGACAGCTAAAAATCACCTGAGAGCCGCTTTTGAAGTGCTCCAGGTGGCTCGCGAGCGGTTTTATCCTGTCGATTGCTTTCTGGTCGATCTGGTCATGGCCCATCCGACCGTCGATGCCGACCAGTTCCGCAAGTGCCTGGCGGATGAGTCGCCCAAGACCATTGTTGGCCCTGCCATTGTTCTGGAAACACTAGCCGAAAAAGCCTTTGATGTCATTGAATCGATCAAGGCAGGTGTGGACAAAGGCTGGCTCGACCTGGCAGGTGGTCCTTTGGAAGAACGCCCAGAGCACCTCCTGCCCCTGGAAACAGTTCGGACAATCTATCGCAAGGGCGACGTCGTTTATCGCCGGCATCTCGACGATCGCAGTGTCGAGACACTTTTTCACCGGAATTTCGCGCTCTACCCAGCCCTTCCGCACATGGCACGGCGCCTAGGCTTTCGGTTCGGCTTTCCATCGGCGTTTGA
>CAMCFM010000292.1 GCA_945874095.1 Candidatus Kuenenia stuttgartensis | reverse complement strand
ATTTTTAATCGAGGGATCCCAGCTTGGGATGCTATTGGGAAGCCATTCCAGTGGCCGCGAATCGAGTTCCTTCATTTCAGGGAAACTTAAACGGACAAGTTCAATGATGCCAGGAAGTTGTGTCTTGCCGTCGAGATAATTTAACTGGCGGCGACAGACCATCTCCCGGCTACCGGTTTCGTTCACAAATGGGCTGATGGAAATCAGTTCGAGTTTCTGGTCGACACTTATAGGGATTTGGATCTGTTTGTCCTGATCAAGATCTAGGACCAGATTTTCATGAGAGAATTTGTTGAGATTGTTGCCCAAGGCCCAGGGTTGTCCGAAATCGACTTTCCAGTGATGATTGGCTTGAGGGACCATTCGATTCACGGCAACGCCCGTCATGATGGCGGCCATGCAGACGATGGATGTCAGTCGAATCATTCCGTAGATGGAAAAACGCATGTTTCAGGCTCCAAAACGGTTGGGAAACCAGATCATCTGCCACCCTTTTATTCCGAAAATCAAAAACAATCTCCGTGCACCCATTTACTGGGCGTGGCTTGTGTTGGTTCTGTCAAGAAAACTTTGGCGATGCCAAGGTTTAACAGATCCACCGGAGCGACTTGAAGTCGCACTTAGAGAATGTTATTATGATTTGGGGAATCTGCCGAAAGAAATGGTTCGGCAAGAAATGGGATGGCCCGTCGCCTGATCAACATGAATGAATGGCCTCCATGAAATTGGAGGTGACATGCCAGGCGAATCTGCTGAACGAATCCAAAGTCGAATTCGCACGATGAAAGAACATATTGCAATTGGCGTGCCAATAATACGTCAGTCGTGCACTATATCGAGGCGGATTGCCTGTTATCGTGCTGGGTATTGAGGCTTTTTTAAGTGAGGCGAGAATCTTTTGCTTTTGGGATCACCACCAGTCAGCATTTAAAGGTGTACCGGTGCGAACATTTTGTGCTCCAGGGTGGTTTGTGTTGCTTGGTATTCGGGCATTCTTCTGGGTTTGCTAGTGAATTAGGCTTTAGTGGTTATTGGGCGAGCCATTTGGAAAAAGTGTCCGAATCAGGGCGAATATTCGCTTTAACATCTGTAACAGTCACAAAATCGAGATTCTTGATATTATATTTGTGATGTGCTGACTATAGGGATGGTAAGTTTCTATAGACGCTCGACTATCCATAACTACAAGAAAAGGTGATTTGTGTCGGCCGAAGATCCTTCTAAATCATCGACTAGCCAATCACTCGGCGAATTTGGGGCCCAACTGCTGGCCAGTGGTGTCCTCTCGAATCGTCAATGGGAAGAATTACGATCCAAGGTCGATTCCGGTAAATGGCCAACCACGGGCCGTGAATTGGCGTCACGCCTGGTTTATGAGCACTGGCTGACGGAATATCAGGCCAAACGGATGCTCGCCGGTAAAGCGGCTGGGCTGGTGATCGGTCGTTATACGATTTTGGACAGGATCGGCTCAGGGGCCATGGGCCGCGTTTACAGAGCCCAGCATCAATTGATGGGCCGAATTGTGGCCCTTAAAGTGATTGCGCCGGAGTTGATCAGCAATGAGCGCGTGGTGTCCCGATTCCTGAGGGAAATGAGACTCGTTGCGCGACTCGATCACCCGAATGTCGTTCGTGCCTTCGATGCGGATCAGGTTGACAACGTTTTCTTTATCGTGATGGAGTATGTGCCTGGCAAGAGTCTTGGCGATATGCTCAAACTCGGCCCCCTGCCCGCTGTGGACGTGATCCGATACGCTTCCCAGGCAGCCCTTGGCCTCGGTCATGCCCATGAACAGGGCATTTTGCACCGGGATGTGAAACCATCGAATCTGCTGTTCTCTCAGGATCAGAAAATCGTCAAGGTTCTTGATCTGGGCCTTGGAACTCTGATGGAAGTCGATCCTGAAGAGAGTTTTCGGACGGCTGACGGGATTGCCGTGGGCACCATCGACTATATGTCGCCAGAGCAAGCCTCAGGCAAGTCGCTCGACGGTCGCAGTGATCTCTACAGCCTGGCCTGTTGCATGTATCACCTGATGACCGGCCGATGTCCGTTCCAGCATGAAAATCCAATCAGTCGGCTGGCGATGCGAATTCAGTCCAAGCCCACTCCGATTCGAGACTATTTGCCAGACCTGCCCAGTCGGGTTGTGGCGGTGATGGAACAGATGCTTGCGACGAATCCAGCGGATCGGTATCAGACCGGCGCTGAAGCGTCCGAAGCTTTGCAGACATTGCTTAGGAAGAAACGTAAAGCGGGAGCTTTAGATCCGATGGCACAGGAACCTGACTCTGGGAAAGGGTCGGGTCTGGCCATAGTGAATACGGATGTCGAGCTGGATCAATCGCTTGAGAATTCGTCTGAGTCGATCGATCTTGGGCTACCCAGGCAGCGCAATTTGCCTGAAGTTCAGGCTGTCGCGTCGTCAGCTCAGAGGATGGCGGGAATTCAATTATCTAACGGTGAGGATACGGATTTTCGGGAACGATCCCAGGAAGTCGCAAAATCGGCCAGAAACAAGCCGATCTGGATATTTGGCGCGGTTGTCGCACTTGCAGCGACTTTTGCCATCGGATTTTACGTGGGAAGAATGAGCCGCTGAACCTGCATCAAAATGAGTTGAACGGGTTCAGCGGCTGTGACTTACAGGCTTGTAATAATTCTCACAAATTTTTCTGTGAGGTTTTATTCCAGACCTTCATCATCGTCTTCATCAATGATCTCGTTCGGGTGGGTTGCGTTTGAAGCAGCCAGGTTCTTTTCAAGGATCAGGTTGCGGAGTTCCGCAAAGAGTTCCGGGTGCGTTTCCAGATATTCTTTCACATTCTCACGGCCTTGGCCAAGTCTCAGGCTGCCGTAGTTGAACCACGACCCTGATTTCTCGATCAGCTTATCGGCCAGAGCCAGATCCAGGAGGTCGCCTGCCGCAGAGATCCCCTTGTTGTACATGATGTCGAATTCACAGACACGGAACGGAGGGGCCACCTTGTTCTTGACCACTTTGACTTTAACCCGTGATCCAGTAATGACTTCGCCCTCTTTTACAGGGCCAATCCGGCGCACGTCGATCCGGCAGCTGGCGTAAAACTTCAACGCCCTGCCGCCGGGAGTTGTTTCAGGGCTTCCAAACATGACCCCGATTTTTTCACGGATCTGGTTGATAAAAATCAACACGCATTTGGATCGTGAAACGCCGCCGGTCAGCTTACGCAGGGCCTGGCTCATCAGGCGAGCCTGAACGCCCACGAAAGTGTCGCCAATTTCGCCGTCGATTTCAGCCTTCGGCACCAAGGCGGCGACGGAGTCGATCACGATGATGTCGACAGCGTTTGAGAGGACAAGCATCTCGGCAATCTGGAGAGCTTCTTCAGCGCTTGATGGCTGGCTGACGAGCATGCTTTCGATGTCCACGCCAAGCCGCCTGCACCAGGATGGGTCAAGCGCGTGTTCA
Organism: Candidatus Kuenenia stuttgartensis; assembly: GCA_945874095.1. Lineage (GTDB taxonomy): Bacteria > Planctomycetota > Planctomycetia > Isosphaerales > Isosphaeraceae > QWQI01. The sequence continues at coordinate 2,710 of CAMCFM010000292.1, read as the reverse complement.
GCATCAATAAAAGCAGCCACTCCGCCTGCCTTTTGGGCTTCGGCCACGGCATGCAGTGCGCAGGTGGTCTTGCCGCTTGATTCTGGCCCAAATAGTTCGATGATACGGCCACGCGGGAGGCCTTTGCCGCCCAGTGCGAGGTCCAGTGAGAGTGATCCGCTTGAGATCCCTTCCACCTCGGCCACGGCCGATTCGCCCATCTTCATGATGGCTCCGGCGCCGAACGCTTTTTCGATCTGGCTGAGTGCGTTGGTTAACGCCTTCTGCTCTGCTGTGACTGCCGCCGCCGTGCGATTATCGCCACTTGCCGCTTTTCTACCCATCTCAGTGTCCTCTCCTGTCGCCAATCCATTAGTGAACTGGTGAACATCGTCCATATAATGAACACATTAACACTCTATCCACTTCTCAGGCATTGGACAACCCCGTTGTTTTGCAAGGTTGTGGATGTGTCAGGGACAAGCCTAATTCAGCCGCCATTTGAAGTCTATCACTATCTTGTAATTCTTCGAAAATACCTGCTGTAAATCGCTTTGCAGTCGGTCAATTTGCGATCCCACTGGTACATCGTCAACCTTGGTTTCGCTTGCTCCAGGGCATAAATTCCAAACCCTGATCGGTTCATTACCTTGACATATCGGCCATATTTCGCCTATGTTTAAGCCTTCACGACTATTTCCGACTTCGGGCAAAGTTCGACCCATACCGAACCTGATTTTGCCTTGGACACGGACGACAAGCCAGGACGATCATGACCGTTCGCACGCGATTCGCACCAAGCCCCACGGGTTATCTGCACATTGGAGGCGTACGTACCGCCCTCTTTAACTGGCTACTGGCCAGACACTTCGGCGGTCAGTTTATCCTGCGGATTGACGACACTGACCAGCAGCGCCATGTCGAGCCAGCCGTCAAAATGATCCTCGAAGGCTTTCGATGGATGAACATGGACTGGGATGAAGGCCCTGAAGTCGGTGGCCCTTGTGGCCCTTACTATCAAAGCCAGCGTGGTCATATTTATACAGAAGCAGCTCAGAAACTGCTTGATAGCGGCCACGCCTATCGAGACTTTTCGACTGAAGAACAACGCTCTGCTGATAAAGCCGCTGCAGAGGCCGCCAAACGAGCCTATCGGTTCCGCAAGATTGTTCTGGACCCGGAAACCGAGGCGAAATACATCGCTGAAGGCCGCCCGTTCGCCCTTCGTTTTGAAGTTCCCATGGGCCAATTGATTGTGGTGGATGACCAGATCAAGGGCCGGGTGGAAGCCAGAACAGAAGAGGTGGGCGACTTTGTGATCGTCAGGCCTGATGGCACCCCGCTCTACAATTTTGCGACTGTGGTGGACGACGCCCAGATGGGCATCACTCACGTGGTCAGAGCGGAAGAGCATCTGACCAACACGTTCTCGCAAATTCTTGTCTTCCAAGCGCTTGGGTATCCACTCCCGACCTTTGCCCACGTCCCCTATGTGGCAGCCCCGGGTTCGAAAAAGAAGCTTTCCAAGCGTGACGGTGCTGTTGGGCTTGATGAGTATATCAAACAGGGCTATCTGCCTGAAGCCATGATGAACTATCTTTCGAGACTTGGCTGGAGCTACGACGCCGAGACGGAAATCTTTACCCCTGAGCAGCTTCGCGAATATTTCACGCTTGATCGAGTGAACGGTTCGCCCGCCAGTCACGACCCTGACAAGCTCTTCTGGCTTCAGGGCGAGTGGATGAAGCAGCTTCCAGACGAGCAGAAAGTGGATTCCTGCATCCCGTTCCTGCAACAGGCTGGCTTGATTGACGATTTGGTTGTCAGTCCCGAGTTGCGAGCACGGATCAAGGCCGTGGTGATCGCTCTGGGCGATCGACTGAAAACGTTCAGCGATATTGTGAAGCTCGGCAAGTTCTTCTTCCAGGATCAGATCGACTACGATCCTGATGCCTTTAAGAAGCGGTTGGGCAAGGCTGAAGTTCCAAGGATTCTGACAGAAGTTTCGTCGATCCTTGAGAAGATTGAGCCGTTTGACACCCCCACGCTCGATAAAGCCGTTCATGAATATGTGGCTGCCAGTGGACTCGGCATGGGCTTGGTGGTGAACGCTCTGCGTGTGTCCACGACCGGTCAGGGGATTGGTCCAGGCGTATACGAAGCCCTTGAAATTCTCGGCCGCGATGAGTGCCTGAAGCGTATTGCACTGACACTCGCGATTCTGCCAAAAGCCTGATCAGATCTGAATTCACCATAACAGAAGTCCCTGATACCGCCCTCAGGCTCCATGTACGAATGCTTTTCTCCAAGGAAACCTCATGAAAGTCTTTGTCACCGGCTCGATCGCGTTTGATTACATCATGGTTTTTCCCGGGAAGTTCCGGGATCACATTCTTCCAGAGAAGATGCACATCCTGAGCGTCTCGTTTCTGGTGGAATCACTCCGCCGGATGCGTGGTGGTACAGCCCCTAACATCGCTTACAACCTCGCTCTGCTGGGCCAAAAGCCAACGGTGGTAGGTACGGTGGGCGAAGACTTTGCGGAATATCGCAGCTGGCTTGAAAGTCATGGTGTGGATACCTCGGGCATCAAAGAGATTCATAACCTCTTTACAGCTTCATGCTTTATCAACACCGACCTGCAGGACAACCAGATCACGGCGTTTTATCCAGGCGCCATGTCGCACGCTTCCACGCTTTCTCTGAAAAATCTTCACGCCACGCCTGACGA
>CAMCFM010000291.1 GCA_945874095.1 Candidatus Kuenenia stuttgartensis | reverse complement strand
AGCTCGACCTGCTTGATCAGATCGGTTCGCTTCGGGACCACTTTCAGGTACCGCAACTGTTGGCCACCTGAGGAGAAGGCAAAGTCGGAACCTGGCACATCCACCCGGCGGATATAGTCGGCGAAGTGCTCTCCATTGATCAGCTTATGCTCTTCCGTAGATCCATCGGCATAGGTCAGGCGAACGATCATCGAAACGCTGCCCTTGCTGCTGGCGGGAAAGCCCCATCCGGAGACTCCTGAAATCAGGTGAAGCCCTTTGATGGGTGCATTCAGGGGCAAAGTCACGGATTTTGGCATCCTGGGTGGCATCGTCCCCAACGGACCATTGAGCATGATCAGGTTCTTTGTGGCCTTGCCGCGTGGGTCGATGAAATCGAACGGAACGCCCTTCACTTCACGGCGGTTCCAGTCTTTCAGAACAATCCGGTCTGGCCCTTCATCGCCCTCGTGAAACAGGCCTTTGGTGGAAATGGCAGTGGCCACCTTGTCCATCGCCAGTGGGAGCCATCGGCCTTTCTGGGTCAGAAATTCCAGGAGGTCGGTCAGATCCTTCTCTGAAAGGGTTTTCTCAAAGCCTTCCGGCATCAGCGATTTGGCGGATCCAGCCAGCTCTTCGATCTCGCTGCGCGGCAGGCTCACCGTCCTGGCATCCGCATCGAGAAGCTGGATCGCCGTTTTTGACTCGCTGGCCAAGAGCCCCGTCAGCACCCGGCCATCGGTTGTGGCCACGGTATAGGCCCGATAGTTGCCCTCCACCGAGCGGCTTGGGTCGAGAATATGAATGGCCAGCTCTTGTTTCGGATGTACGGCCATGCCGGTCAGGTCAGGCCCAACCTGATTGCCCGCACCGCTGTGCCGATGGCACTTGGCGCAATTGTTTTCAAAAATTTTCTTGCCCAACGTGGCATCGCCCCGATTTTTGGAAATCGAGGCCAGTTGCTCGATCACTTTCTGGCGGTCCGCATTGGGAAGGCCGCCTTTGGAAGCGATCAGAGACTTGGCCCGATGTGCGAGTTTTTTGTCCGGGTGACTGGACAGAGCCGTACGCTGGTCCAGGGCCAGTTCTGTGAGCGGGATGGAGCCATTCTGGATCGAATCCAGAAGCGAATTTGTCCAGTCCGTTTTGCTCAACAAGACGGTCATACCAGCCCTTTTGGAAGACGGTGTCCAGCCCTGAAATTTCTCCAGAATGACCTCTCCAGCCTGAGGCGAAGCGGCTTCCGAGAGGCTTCCGACAAAACCTTCGGCGAGGGTGGAATCGGTTTGAGGCGTGATCAGGTCGAGCAATCTGGCCACGGCCGCACGATCATCACCACGCAGTTGAAGCCACTGAGAAGAGGCTTCGAGACGTGCTTTTTCGTTTAAGTTAGAATCCGCAGCCTGTTTCAGGAAAAGATCTGCAATGGCCTTTGCCTGCGATGCCAATGAGGCGGACTCCCAGGTTTTGGCCAGTTTCACCACCCTGCCCTTTCCGGCAGGTGTCTGGCGTTCCAGCAGCTTTGCCAGTGCCTGACCCAGCTCTGGGCTGTCCGAAGGCTTTACGCGTGCTGGCCAACCGTTGACAAATCCTGCCAGAATCGGCTCGGCAATCGAAGGATCGGCCTTGGCCAGATTCGTCACGAATTCCACGGCCTGAGAGGGGTTTGCACCGCGGCCCAGGTGTTCGCCAAAGGTTGTCAGAATTTTATCGAGCGACTTGCCCAATTCTCCTGCGTGGGTGATGGTCAGAGAGCCAGCAGCCGAGAGATGAGCCAACGATTGTGCATCGTGACGTGCCAGTGCTGAGATCAAAGCATCTGCCAGGATCGGATCGAGCAGATTTTCCGGCTGATTCAAAGCCGACACCACAGCCGAGGCGGCTTCTGAAGAGGTTTCCATCTCGGCCAGGGCCAGAATCGAGGAGAGCCTCACCTGGAGATTTCCGTCGTTGAGTTGTTTACTTTCCGTCAAGAGCTTACGCCCTGATTCGCCGCGTCTTGGCAATACATCCAGAGCTGCTTTGCGGACACCGGCGGAAGGATGGTCGAGCGCGCTCTTCACAACATCCATTTGCGATTCGATGGAATCAAGGCCCTGAAGTGTCCAAAGCGCATGAATTGCAGCGGTGTTGAGGCCAATCGAGTCGATCGACGTGTTTTTCACAAGCTCCACAAGGGCTGGAACCACGTCCTTTTGGCCACGTTCCACCAGCAGTCTCTGGGCATGCTTGCGCCAGAACATGTTGGTATGTTTCAGCGTTTCCACCAAGTGGGAAGGCGTTGCACCGGCCAGGCTTAACTTGTTCAGGCCGGGTTTGTCGCCATAAACCACGCGATAAATCCGGGCATGCTTTTTGTCCCTCAGGTCAGTTTCATAGGCGTTCCCCTTGCCTGTGATATAGCCTTCGGGGGTCGGGTTGTGCTGTACGATAATGTTGTACCAGTCGGCCACCCAGACAGAACCATCTGGGCCAACTTCGGTTACGACGGGGGCCACCCATTCGTCGTTGCCGGCAAAAAGGTTCCAGCTGTTTCGACTTGTGTAGGTTGCTCCAAGTGGTTCGAGCAAAAAGGTGGCCGCCAGGTGGCCGGTGGGTTCGGTCACAAAGGCGGCCCGGTTCCAGTATTCCCGTGGGTACTCGCGGGCTGTATAAAGCGAGTGGCCGGCGGCGGCTGTAAACTTGCCGTGGTGATCCATTTGACGGACCTTTTCGGTGATCGGATACATCCGTGCCGTCTCAGAAATCATGGGAAGAACTTTACTGGAATAGCCCCTGACCTGCTCATAGAACCGGTTCGGGATCGGCATGTGTACCGATGGGTTATTGTTGGCTGTGGAGCCGAACAGGACGCCCTCCTCGCTGATCCCAACGCCCCAGGAGTTGTTCGACGTGTTGCGGAGGAATTCCAGCTTCGAGCCGTCCGGCTTGAACCGATAAAAGCCGGTGCTGAATTTCATGGGCTCGCCGCCAATTTTACCTTCGAAACCGGAATAGCCGAGGATCCCATAAATCCAGTTGTCCAGCCCATAGTTCAGGTTCGAAGGCCCTGCGTGTGTGTCGCGGGTGCCCCAACCGCTGAATAAAATTTGACGTACATCCGCCTTGTCGTCACCGTCAGTGTCCTTCAAAAACAGGGTATCAGGGGCCTGATGGACGATCAGTCCCCCATTGGCAAATGTCAGGCTGGTGGGGATCGAAAGTTTGTCGGCAAAGATGGTGAACTTGTCGGCCCGGCCATCGCCATCGGTGTCCTCGCAGATCCGGATCCGGTCACGTCCCTTGCCAGGTTCTTGAAGTTCGTTTGGATAGTCGACGGTCTCGCTGATCCATAATCGGCCTTTTTCATCCCAGTTCATGGCGATGGGCTTGCCCTGAATCTGAGGCTCGGAGGCGAACAGTTCCAGATGAAAGCCCTGGGGAATGGCGATGTGCTCCATGGACTTGGCCGGAGCTAGCGGGGCCTGCATTTTCGTAATGGTGGCCCCCATGGTGCCCCATTTGTCGCTGGCTGGATAGAACGGCAGTTTGCCGGGAATAAATGCAAAATCCTTGTCGTTCTGGGATGGCATCCTGATCGAAGGGTGATCGTTCCAGGAGCCTGCCAGAGAAGGTTCCTGAAAAGCGGCCCAGCGAATCCCGCGCTCGAGCAGGTTCTGAAAACCGGGATGGCCCCAGGTGCGTGCATCGTGGCCCCAGGCTGTATAAAATACGCGGCCTTTGCCGTGCGTGCGGGTCCAGGTCCATGGCTCTTCCGTGCTGCCCTCGGTACGGGTCTCCAGTACAACCCGATTTTGAGGGTTGTGTTTGGTGTGTACGTAAGTCTCGTCCCAACTGTCAAATCCGCCGAATCCAGCCATTAAAGGGCTCTTTGGGGCAGCAATCGAGGTGCGGACAAGCTCCATGCCGTGACGCTGAAACTGGGCGCCTACCAAATTGACATAAGCATCGCTGTTCCGAAAGCAGTAGCTGGCGCAGTGGATCGGGACGAGACCTTTTCCCTTGGCAACGAATTCAAGAATCGCCTGAGACTGTTCCGGGGCAATCGCGTCGTGGTTGGCGTAAATGGCCAGCACGTCATATTTTGCGAGCCTGGCTGGATTGAGGTCAGCCAGATTTTCAGTATAATCGGCTTGAATATTGCGACGGCTGAAAAAGTCTGCGACCTGTGCAAATCTAGGCCCTGGCTGGTGATGACCACGATCGCCCAGGAACAGGACTTTGACAGGCGGTGGGCCAGTGTCGGCTGCCGGGGTCGTCATCCATGCACAGAGAGGGAGCAAGGCCACAGCCAATAGGCGTCGCATCGTATTTTTCCTGCTTTTTGTGGTAGATCAGCTTGAGTGCGAGGCCGGGGCGGATTCGAATGAAATCGAAATGAGTGGCCAGATGAAATGTATTATAGCAAATCCGGCAAGTCATGGCACACAATCGCCAGATATTCAGGGGGAGAGATTTTTATTTCTGGCCCAATGTTTTGGGCTGAACGTATATCCGGCCGTCTTCTGCTCCGATGACCAGATCTTTACGCCCATCGCCGTCGATGTCTGCCAATGCAGGCTGCGTGTCGTGAGCGTCCAGCTTACGTTTGGCCAGTGGGCCCTGGTCGACCATGATCCATTTGCCCTCCTTCTGACCCATATTTCTAAGCAGGCTGGCGTTAGAGGAATTGATCAGCAAGTCGATTCGCCCATCGCCATCCCAATCTGTCGCCGTGAGCTTTCGGCGACCACTCTTACCACGATCGCCTCCCGAAAGTTTCAATAAGTTGCCTGAAGCGTCGGTAAAAACGCGTTCAGGAGGCATCAGCACAAGCTCCTTACCGTGTTTCATGCGGCGAAAAAGGCTTAAATAGCCTTCATGATCGAGCATGACCAGATCGTTCAGGCCATCGCCGGTCCAGTCGGTCACCACCGGAGTCGTTCTCCATTGGGTGACGAGTTCCTTGCCGGATGGTTTCCACCAGACCCATGCTGGCTTGGGCGGTTGACCAGGCCAGGCCACTTCCACAGGCTTCTCTGTTTCGAGTTCGGGCTTTTGAGGTGTGCCGATGTTGCGAAACCAGCGGACCGTTCCCCAGATCGAATTGGTGATCACATCGAGACGGCCATCATGATCCCAGTCGGCCACGCTCAGGGTGGTGTATCCCCACTTGGTTTCAGCGGGGCCTTGAATCGAGCCGTTTGGGCCAGCCTCAAACTTAACCTCTATATCATTGGCTTTCAGAGCCTGAGGAGCAGCCCACCGGGGCGGTTTTCCACCGAGATTTTCAAAGAACAGGATTCGCCCGGAGGTGTTCCCCACCAGCAGGTCGTCATCTCCGTCAGAGTCCCAATCGGCTCCGGCAGGAGTGGCCAGAGCGCCTGACTTGAGCGTATCTGCCTGTTGCTGAAAGTAATATGGAGCAAGGAATTGAGGCATTCCGTCGCGGCTCTTGCCAGTGTGTTCAATCAAGGCGACCCGGCCGTCTTCATCGCCGACAATCAGGTCTGTATCGCCGTCAGAATCCCAGTCGATTGCCGTAGGGACGATCATGCAGAGGCTCATGCGGAGCCTGTTCCCCGAGGCGTCCTGCATACGCTTGCCGGCTGAAAGCTTAAGTTTCTTACGCGAGCCAACGTTCTCAAAGTACGTAAAGCTGTCCGTGAATTCTCCGCAAATCAGGTCCAGGTCACCATCTGCATCGAAGTCGGCAAAACATGGGGAGGGCCATCCGTAAACGTCCAGAGGCTTCCCATCGGCTTGGATTTGCTCGGGTGGGCCGTAATCCGGCTTTTCATCGGTCCCCCGATTGACATGCTGAAAAACAAGGCCGTGCAAAGGCCCGCGCAGCCATTGGCCGGTGGGCGTATAGCCATCGTCCCATCCGTAGTCGCTCCAGTCGTCCAGGCCGACGATCAGGTCGTGGTCTCCATCTCCATCCAGATCGGCAAGTTGCCACTGATCCGCCCGGCGTTTTCCAATGGTTTTATGCGTGATGGCCGCAATTTCGATGGGTTTGGGGCTGGATAAGAATTTCTGTCGAAAATCGAGATATTCCTTGCCAGGTCCCAGCAGTCGATCCTGATGATTCACGATGCTCAGGCGAATATTATGCGGAACCTGATTCTGGTTCAATCGCACAGCAGGCTTGAAAATGGGATGCTTGGTATCTCCACCGGGATTTTCAAAGAAATACAATCCATTGGATGGTTTGTC
>CAMCFM010000290.1 GCA_945874095.1 Candidatus Kuenenia stuttgartensis | reverse complement strand
GGGTACATTATCAGTTGAATACACTGGCTAGACTTCGTAATCAAAGTGGTTTCGAGTCGATGCGACTCCAGTACACGCAAATCACAGGCGAGACAGAAAATGGGTAAGGGCGACTCTCGTACACGCAAAGGCAAGATTTTCAAAGGTACCTTCGGCAAAGCACGTCCTCAACGGCCGCGCAAGAAGGTTGTCGAAAAGGCCGCTGAAGGCGCCGCCCAATAATTTTGATATACCCAAAATCAGAATCATTCGCCATTGGTCGGCTTCCGGCCAATGGCGATTACGTTATCTGAGAACCTCTGACCTCGCAAAAGTCCACCACTGATCGACTGCCACGTCCGACGAGTCAAGCACGGCAGTGCCCCATGGTTTGTATATTTAAAGTCAATCGCTTCAAAGCCTGCTTCCTTAAACACCCTCTGTAAATCCACAGACAGCAATGGGGTGATGTGCGCCGGATAATTCAACGGTCCAAATGCAACGTAACAGCCTCTGAATATGAGAGATGCGATTGATCTCCATGTCTCGTTGTTCGGTGTGGAACAGACAATCCATCCCCCAGGCTTTAGCAGACGAAACCACTCGCGCGCCAAGGCTCGTGGATTTTCAAGATGCTCGATCACTTCGACTGCAAATATGACGTCGAACCGAGTCTCCAGATCATTCAGAGGCTCATTCAAATCGGCAAAATGCCAGCAAATCCCGTCAGAAGATGCTCCTGGATAAGGCACAAGGTCCACGGCATGAACTTCCTCAAAAAGCCGCTCTTGAACCAGTTTGGCGGCAAGTTCACCTGTGCCTGCCCCATAATCCAGAGCCAGAGATAGGCCAAGATTGTGTAACCTGAGAGCCTCGACCAGAATCGCATCATGAATCGCCCTGGCAGAAGTACCACACGATGCAAGTGCTGCCTGCTGACGGTTTTCTAACAGAATTCCGTCTTGTGGTACACGTGTTTTCATCATTTCCCCATTCAAATTTGAAAATCAATCGAAATTTCCATCAAAGCTCTCGCTTGCTAAAACTTATCACACATCAGTCCGAAACTTTTGTAAAAAATTCCGCTTGTCGAAATTCTGAAACAAGGTATGCTCTCCAGCAAGACTGGACCAGGGAAGGTCCGTGTTCGTTTTGAGGCTCATGCAATGATTGCGCTGAAGGGGCCAAATCCGAGGATGTCTCATGCGGATCATGGTTTAGACCATGGCACGGATCCTCGTCCGATTTCCACTTTCTGGCGATCGCTCCTGCTGATTCCAGCGTTGGCTGGATTAGGCATCTGGTGGATGGCATTCTCACTTGTCCCAAGCCCCAATCGGGTTGGCACGCACACCCAGCTTGGGTTGGCAAAGTGCCCGACAATGGCTCAAACAGGTGTACCATGCCCGACTTGTGGAATGACGACCGCCGCCGCATGGCTGGCCAGAGGCCATTTCCGAGACTCCATCAGGTCAAATCCAGCAGGTCTACCACTCTTCGGGCTCTCAATCGCTGCCGCCGCATGGCTTGGCTTGTGCAGCTTCAAAGGCCGAATTGTGGGGTTTGACAATTGGGATCGCCCGCTCGCTTTATGCTCTGGCGGACTCTTCTCAATCGCTCTCACCTGTTGGGCAATCCGACTCTCTCAAGCCGCTCAGCACGTATCGGTCAGTGGCCCCTGAAACGAATCAAATTTCCGAATATGCACGCAACTGGCAAGCAAGGACGCACGCCATGAATCATTTAGGACGACGCGGTTTTCTCGGTTCAATCGGTTTGGCGTCGGGCGTTTCAGTCCTCATGGGCTGCGACCCTCGTATGTCTCTCTATTTCCTCCAGCCATTTGAACCGACCATCAGCCATACAGGCCCCGACCTGTCCGGCAAATTGATCGTCGTTCTGGCACACGCTGTGAATGGAGCGAACAACGATTTCCAGATGCTTGAACGCGATCTGACCAAAGAATTCCAGAAAACCATTCGAACCTCGAATCCAAAAATCCGATTCGCACCCTTCGAACGCGTCTCCGAGTGGCAGCAGGAGCATTCCGACTGGTCAGCCGAAGAGGCCCTCAACTTCTTTGAAGCCGATGCCGTTGTCTTCTTCGAAATCGAACAGTTTCAGATTCAGGATCCCTCCACGCCCATGCTGTTCCAGGGTCACTCCAAAATTCACATTCAGGTGACCAACAAAGATTATCCCAAGGATAAAAAGGGCAAACCGATCAAGAACGAGCCCAAGGAAGTGGACGTGATTTACAACGATTATCGCGACACCGTCTTCCCGGTCACAGCCCCTATGTCCGTCGAAACTGGCGTCAGCAAGTCTGCCTTCAAAAACAAGTTCCTCAAACTGGTTGCCACAGAACTCTCATGGCACTTTGTGGATCATGCCCCCGGCGACGATATTCAAGACACCCGTCTTTGATCCGATCCACCAACGCTGTTTTGAAAGAATTGGGCGATGCCAGGACTTCAATCCATCACTCCAGAGCTTGCTGAAAAGCTGTTGGCAAAGGCCCGTGAAGCCGCCTCAAAAGCCTATTGCCCGTACTCGAATTTCCACGTCGGTGCGGCCATCCTGGTCAACGACGAGATATTCACCGGCGCAAATGTCGAAAATGCTTCGTATGGCCTGACAATCTGCGCTGAGCGGACCGCTTCGTTCGCCGCAGTACTTGCAGGTCACAAGCAATTTGACGCCGTGGCTGTAAGCTGCGTGGACGTTTCCGACGACGAGGCAAAGCTCCATCCGGAGATGCTCATGCCGTGCGGAGCCTGCCGGCAATTACTGGCAGAATTTACCGATCCGGAAACCGTGATCCTAGTCGATCGAGCAGGCTCTTACCAGCTTAAAGACCTACTTCCAAACGCTTTCAGGCTAGTTTCCAAACCCTCCGAATAAACCTCGACTGCTGCTATATCACAGAGTCAGGCGAACCTTCGGCGATCAATCGACCAGCATCGATATGCCAGACATGCCCGGCCATTCGACGAATTTCGTCGTGATCATGCGTGACCATGATGACCACAATCTGTTCACGCTCCGTCCAACTCTGCAAATTCGCCAATAGTTTAGTCCTGCCAACTCGATCCACAGCGCTGACAGGCTCATCGCAGAGTAGGAGTTGGGGCCTGGCTGCAAGTGCACGCACCAGCCCCACCCTCTGACGCTCACCTCCAGAGAGGTTGAATATCTTTCGGCCCAGGAGGTGAACGATCCCAAAATTCTCGCAAAGCGAATCAAAAACAAATGGTTCCATACGGCGTTCAGAGCGAGCATATTTGATCGCAAACTGGGCATTGTCAAGCACATCGAGATGCGGGAACAGGAGGTCATCCTGAAACACCATCCCCACGCCTCGATCACGCAACGGCTGGACCTTGCCGGAGCGGTTCAAGTCAAGCCTGCTCCCATTTAAGGCGATGGTGGAATTGGATTCAAGCCAGCCAGCGATCAGTTTTAAGATCGTGGTTTTACCGGCTCCGGATGGGCCAATCAATGCCGTAACACGTTGATTTGATTTGAGTTCCAAATCAAGTTCGAAACGTCCGGGTATGGAATAACAGACCTTGGATTGGTACACATGTACTTGCTGAGCCATGGTTTACCGGCCGCCTTTGGATATTGGTCTTCCAGCAAACCAGATCGCTGCCACGGCCACAGCACCCAACACAGCGACCAAGGACCTGGCGCGTGCCGCTTCGCCTAAAATAGTGGCGTCATAAAGTGCCAGTGCGGCTGTTCGAGTCCGTCCAGGAATGTTTCCAGCCACCATCAGAGTCGCCCCAAAGTCGCCCAAGGCACGGACAAATCCAAGAACGCCCCCAGCCACCAGTCCGCGAATCGACAGTGGAAGTGTGATTCGCCAGAAAACAGTCCATTCCGAACAACCCATCAGCCTGGCGGCCTGTTCGTAAGCGAAATCAACCGAGGCAAATGCCGATCGGGCTGACACGAAATACAGAGGAAAACTGGTCACCGCAGCGGCCAATACGGCACCCGACCAGTGGAAGACAAGGACAAGCCCGAATTGCTGTTCAAGAAATTGGCCCACCAACGCACGACGGCCAAAGATTTCAAGCAGCAGGTAGCCAGTCACAGTCGGTGGTAAGACCAGTGGGAGCGTTGAGATAGCCACAACCAGTCCAGCCCCTCGAAACGGCTTTTTCGCAATATACCAGGCAATTGGAGTACCCACACAAACAACCGAAATGGTTGCTGCCAGGGCGACCGCCAGAGAAAGTATGATCGCTGTATAATCTTCGGCAGTCATAGGCTCGCAAATCTGGCTTGAGTCCAGATCAGGCAAAGGGTTTCAATGCATTTCGCATGGCGGACGCGGTCGGGAAGCGATCGTCAGGATTACGGGCCAGACACTTTGAAACCAGATCACTGAGCTCTTGAGGAACGTCGCTGCGGCGACTGCTCAGTGGAACCACTTTGTGATCAAGAAGCATTTGGATCATATCGTCGCTGCCATCATCTGAGTCAAAAACATAAGTTCCGGCGATTAGATAGTAAAGCGTTGCAGCGGTGGAATATAGATCTCCCGATGGCTTCACCGTTTTAAAGTCGATCATCTGCTCAGGAGGCATGAACGGGATGGTGCCTCTCATTTCGCCAGAAAAAGTCAGGCCTGAAACGCCCATCGACTGGTAGTTTTTGGCGAGTCCAAAATCACTGATCTTGGCAATCAAGCGTTTTTCAGACGTACGACCGATCAGAATATTTTCCGGCTTGATATCGCGATGCACGAGGCTCTGATTGTGCGCATACTCTAAACCCTTCAGGACTTGGCAGATAATACGGCACGCCTGGTTCACTGGATAAGTACCGCGGTTGGCTTGTGCCAGATTTTCGAGACTGATGCCAGAGACGTATTCCATGGCAAACCAAAGGTGGCCAGCATCGTGGCCCTGATCGAGACATTCGACAATATTAACGTGTTTCAAGGCGCTGATCACAGCCATTTCACGCATGAATCGTTCGATGGCAGTGCGAGTGGTGGCCGTCTCGGGATCGATAATTTTTAGTGCGACATGCTGGCCAGTTTCTCGATGCTTTGCCAGATAAACAACACCCATCGAGCCTTTGCCCAAAAGTCGGATCGTTTCATAAAGGGGGGCCAGATCCTCTTCCGCATCAGTCGAAAGTGTCATGTGACCGGGCCGGCAATTCGTGCAGACGTTCGGACTTAGAGACTCTCTCGAACCTTGTGCGGGAATCTCCGCAACGGATGGCTCCTGATAAACTTTGTTGCAAATGGTACAGGTGAGATTCGCCGGTGGGAACTCAGGGGGGGATTTTACAGAGAATTGACCAGGTATTTTATGGGATGCAGAATCCGCTTCGCCAGTGAGCGATTGTGATGCATCGATGATCGCGATATCAGCCGTTTCAAAATGAACCCGAAAAACACATCGACCAGCTTGGATCAAATCATTTTGGAACAAAAAAACAGCCTTTTCAGGCTCAACAGGCTCATCATTCAAATTCGTGCCATTTTTGCTGGCAAAGTCGAACAAGAGACATCCGGAATCCTCAAGTGTCAGTTTTAAATGATTTCGCGAAAGTAGCCCATCCTCTGGAATGGACCAGTCAGCGGCCAGAGATCGGCCAATCACAAAGTCGCCCTGACTTGGAAGCAATCTACGACGCTCCAGAGGACTGGTCGGGCCTGAAACCCATTCCAGAACAACGCGGGTCAGATGCTGGGAAATGGAATGACTTTGAATTGGGGAGGTCATTTTTGGTGAGTTTGGGAGGGATACTGCGGAATACATCCTAACTATCGTCTAGGATTCGATTTCATATTCAATCAGAGTCTCGTGCAAATCCGAACGGGCGCGTATAAATCGTACCAAATGGAATAAATCCGGAACAATCCGGTCGGCGGCTAGAAAGTTCTGAGAATTTCAAATTCTGCTAAGGAACAGGCGAGAAATAACTTCCGGTTTTCAAAACCAATTAACCGGGACTAGCGCCTAGACCGGCTAGATGCCCCCGGTTTCTTGGTTTGATTCTAGCCGCCGGGCGCTAGCCCTCGTTGCATATCACATCTTTTGGGTAATTTTCTGGGATTAAAGTATAACAGCTAGATCATAGAGGCTTTAAGCACCAACGGTGCGGTACATACCAGCCTAGGCCAACGGCCTAAACCTCAATCACGCTCAGAAGCGGATTTCTGTAGGCCCGGTCCCCTGACCGGGCGGGTTT
>CAMCFM010000289.1 GCA_945874095.1 Candidatus Kuenenia stuttgartensis | reverse complement strand
GGTCAGTCCGTTCCTGAGACTCTGGCCAAGGATCAATGGATTCTGGGCGTGACGGTGCTTCGCGAGTTGACCCTGATTTTGGGGATATTTGAAGCTCCACCCGCTTCGGAAACTCAGTCTGACGATGCCTTTGTAGGTCACTTGATGGATCTTCTGCTGCACCTGCGTAAAGAGCTCCGGGCGGCGAAGAATTTCGCACTTTCCGATGAAATTCGCGATCGGCTGACGGCCTTGAATGTGGTTCTGGAAGATCGGTCTGGCGGCCAGACGACCTGGAAACGCGGTTGATTCTAACCCGAAAGCTAGGCGATCGTTATGGCGAGCCGGAATGGATCTCCGAAACCATTGGCAACTGAGTCAAAAGCCGAGCCAAAGTTTAACCCAGGAAGGGTTTTAGGGGTTGACCCCGGGCTTGGTACCACCGGTTATGCCGTGATGGATTGCACCAGCGGATTGGGCGGCCCGATGGGTCGCCTGATCGAAGCGGGAGTGCTACGCCCGAAGTCGACCCCAGGGGCAGATTCCGATGGTCGGCTGGTGGATCTGCATCAGGGGATCCTCGAAATTATCGACGAATACAAGCCGCAATTCCTTGCAGTGGAGAAGATTCACTCGCATACCAAGCATCCTCGAACCGCGATTCTGATGGCTCATGCCCGTGGCGTGATCCTGCTGGCTGCCCAGCTTCGCGATGTTCAGGTCAGGGGTTATGCACCCACTCAGATCAAGAAAATTCTGACCGGCAGCGGTCGTGCTCCCAAAGAGCAGATGCAGCAGGCTGTCAAGATTCAGCTCAATCTGGTGGAACTTCCTGAGCCTCACGACATGGCCGACGCCTGTGCCGTGGCACTTTGCCATCTGGCTCTCGATCGTGTGGAATCGCTTGTTGGTCTGACTCGGCCACGTTTAATGAACTGAATTCGGATATTCCTTAAATCTCTGTCGGGCCTTGATGTTCAAGTGCAAACTGGCCTATCCTGAGATCTGATTCAAAAAGTTCCGTCGCGCTTCGGTCATGAACAACAGAGTACAAACATCATGTGGATTCCGCGCAGGTTCAGAAAAACAGCAATTTTGTTGTTTGTCACTCTTTTAATGGTGAGTCGCTCGATAGACTTGCAGGCAGACGAAAAAACGGCCAAGTTGAATCGGCTAGCGAAGTCTGCCAGCCCCTACCTTCTCCAGCATGCCCATAACCCCGTCGATTGGTATCCGTGGGGGCCTGAGGCGTTTGAGAGGGCCAAAAAAGAGAACAAGCCGATCTTTCTATCCGTCGGTTATTCAGCCTGTCACTGGTGCCACGTGATGGAGCGTGAGAGCTTTTCCGACCCAGCCATCGCCAAGCTCATGAACGATACGTTCGTCTGTGTGAAGGTGGATCGCGAAGAAAGGCCCGACGTGGATGCCGTCTACATGGCCGCCCTTCAGGCATTCTCAGGCGGTGGCGGCTGGCCGATGAATATGATGATAAACCCTGACGGTCGCCCGTTTTTTGGGATGACCTACATGCCCGCCCGCGATAAAGATGGCGACGAAGGTTTTGAGACTTTGATCAAACGCGTGCGCGATGCCTGGCGCGATAATCGCAAAGAACTGGACCGCGACGCCGAGAATCTTTCGAACGCTGCCCGCCGAATCGCTGCCGCTGAATCAGGGCTGATGCGCCGTGGACCGATTCAAGCTGATCTGGCCAAAGCCACTTTGGTGGAACTTGCCGAACAGTTTGACCCGAATTATGGAGGCTTTGGATCAAGCTCCAAAAAGCCCAAGTCACCGAAGTTCCCCGAACCCGGAATTTTGATGTTCTTATGGGATCTTGACGAAAAGCCAGCCATTTTAGGTGATAAGGATCGGACAAAACAGGCCCGGGAGATGGCCCTGACCACGATGGACAACATCGCCCGTGGGGGAATTCGCGACCATTTGAGGGGCGGAATCCACAGGTACAGCACGGACCGGTACTGGACGGTTCCGCACTTCGAGAAGATGCTTTATGACAACGCTTTATGGCTTAGTGTGGCCTCATCTGCATACGCCCGAACCGGCGACGATCGCTGGAAGGCTGAGGTGAACGACACCATCGGATTTATTGAGCGCGATATGACTCAGCCGGGTGGTGGCTTTGATTCATCGCTTGATGCCGATACGGAAGGGCAGGAGGGGGCGACCTATCTCTGGCTTAAATCTGAACTTGAGACTGTTTTGAAAGATCAGCCGGAGGCGGCTTTGTTTAAGCAGGTTTATGGGCTGAATCAGGCTCCGAATTTTGAGAATCGCGACTATATTCTGGCCATACCGGAACGTTGGACGAGTTTGACAGGGGAATCGAAGCTGACTGAGTCCGAGATTCGTCAAAAGCTCTTACCCATCAAGCAAAAACTGGCCGATATCCGTCAAGCCCGCAAACAGCCGTCCAAGGACGATAAGTGCCTGACTTCCTGGACCGGTCTGACCATTGCCGGGCTGGCAGATGCCCACCGCTTGACAGGACATAAAAACGCCTTGGATATGGCGAAAAAGGCTGCCAGTTTTCTATTGGATAAGCACAGTACTGAAATAGGCTTAAGGCATGTTTCCCGAGGCACTGTTTATTCGCAGGAAGGGCCGTTTCTGGAAGACTATGCCTATTTGATTTATGGGCTGGTGAAGCTGCATCGGGCCAGTGGCGATGTTCAGTGGCTGGTTCATTCCAGGCGGCTGGCCAGCGAGATGATCGCCCAGTTTGAGGATACGAAAAATGGTGGCTTTTTTGAGACGAACAAGGACTCAAAAGACCTGTTTGTAAGGCCCAGAAACTGGTTCGACAACGCCCTGCCAAGCCCCGCCGGGCTGGCGACACTGACACTGATTGATTTGGCGGAACTTACGGGTGATCAGACGTTTATGGAGCCTGCAAGGAATAGCGTCGAGGCTGCCAGCGGATACTTTTCGAGCTCGCCTGATTCCGTGCTGAGTTTTGTGCGAGCAGCGGTCAGACTTCAGGGGCTATCAGCCGATAAAAAGCCAGAAGCGGTTGCAGTGACAGGGGATCCGAAGCCAGCTCCTAAAAAACTGACACCCGTACAGGTTCGATTGGTGGACGACAAGCCGAGGCAGGTCGCGGCCGGCACGAACATGACGGTCGAGGTAGAGCTTGAAATCGCAAGTGGCTACCACACTTACGGCAATCCATCGACCACCGATTCCGCTAAGCCAACGGAACTGACGATGGATGAAGTGGCGTCAAAACCATTGACTCTGACGAAGGTGGATTATCCACCGGGCGACCTCAAGCAGATCCCCTCAAGTGGACTTGAGCCGGTCTCGATTTACGAAGGC
Organism: Candidatus Kuenenia stuttgartensis; assembly: GCA_945874095.1. Lineage (GTDB taxonomy): Bacteria > Planctomycetota > Planctomycetia > Isosphaerales > Isosphaeraceae > QWQI01. Next base: position 2,884 of record CAMCFM010000289.1, on the reverse strand, counting down.
AAGCAGCGTCTGAAAGCAACATTGGCGATACCAAAAGATGCGTCAGGGAAAGAGCTTGTGGCGACGTTGGTTGTGACGTATCAAGTCTGTACAGATCAATTTTGCCTTCCACCAGCCAAAATCCGAATTCCTCTCAAAGTGATTGTGAAATAAAAAAACGTGACAGATCGCCCATTGGAAGATCGTAAGCCGCTGAATCTGAAAGATCTGGCGGGCTGGTTGCTGATTGATAAAGCCTCAGGGCCCACGTCGAGGGATGCTCTCAATAAGCTGCAGTGGCGCTGGAAGAAGTTGAAAGTGGGCCATGCCGGAACGCTTGACCCATTGGCCACAGGGCTTTTGCTGGTGGCTGTGGGCACTGCCACCCGGCTTGTGGAAATCACTCACCGGCTCGATAAATCCTATGAGGCACGCATCCGATTGGGTGCCACCAGCCCGACCGACGATGCCGATGGCGACTGGTCGACGAATCTGGATGCCAAGCTTGTGACCATGCCTGAGATTGAGGCGGGATTGGCGAGTTTGACCGGGCCTGAGATCATGCAGACCCCACCATCATTTTCCGCCATCCATACCCGAGGCAAACGGGCCTATGAGCTGGCGAGAAAAGGCCAGGATGTGGAGCTTTCGGCCCGACCTGTGCGGATCGACCAGATCGTGATCAAGCATTACGATTGGCCGTTTCTTGACATTGTGGTCGAATGTGGGGCTGGTACTTATATTCGCTCGATTGCGCGTGATCTGGGCGAAAAGCTCGGGGTCGGTGGGATGATCGAAACCCTGAGGCGCACGAAGATTGGGCCGTTTCATGTGGACGAGGCGATTGCGATTGAGAAGTTGCTGGACACCCCGAATCTGGGCGATGAAATTCAGCCCTCAGCACGCGCTCTTCAAGGCTGGCCACAGGTGAAACTGAACGAAGAAACTTTGAATCTCGTGGCTCGCGGACGTCCTGTTCCTGTGACCGATCAGGCTATTGAAATTATTCAGGATCAAGAGGTTGCGCTCATTGGCCCAGCCGGCGAGCTGGCGGCATTGGCCAAAGGTGTGGAGCACGAGGGACGATTTTGGGCCCAGCCTCATAAAGTGTTTCTGAGTCAGGAATAACTCAGATCGGGTCGCTTGAAACTTCTTGCCCTGATTGAATCGCTCGAATCTGTTGGAAGAGGAGGTTGACTTGCTCTTCCAACGGATGTTTGTCAATTCGGAAGCCTCTGGTTTCACTTAAGTTGCGGTACCAGGTGAGCTGGTGTTTGGCATAATGGCGGGTGCGGATCTGGGTTTTTTCGATGGCTTGAGCAAGCGTGATTTTCGAGTCGAGCAGGTCGAAAGCCTCCGCATATCCCACGGCTTGCAGGGCGGTATGGGAAAGTGGTCTGGGCAGAGCGGTGGCTTCTTCCAGAAGTCCTGTTGCAAACATGGTTTCAACGCGTTTATTGATTCTGTCATAAAGCGATTGGCGATCTCTGATCAGAGCAATCACAGGCACAGTGGAAGGGGCAAGCTGATCGTGCCGGTTGCGCAAGGAGCTGGGCGGTTCTCCACTGATTTTGTAGATCTCCAAAGCCCGAACGATACGGCGAAGATCCGTACTGGCGATTTTTGAGGCGCTCTCAGGATCAATCAGGGCAAGCTGTTCATGGAGAGTCGTGACACCAAGAGCCTCGGCCTGGGCCGTCAGTTCGAGACGCACTTGCTCGTTCGTTTCAGGAAGTTCGGAGAGTCCACGCAGGCATGCTTTGAGATAGAGTGGAGCACCGCCAATAAAAAGTGCAGTTTTGCCGCGTCTTGCAATATTGTTAAGCACGTCTTGGGCGGACTGGATGTAAGTATTTAGGCAGGAAGGAGTCTGAGGGCTAAGGGTATCGATAAGATGGTGCTTTACTAGAGCTTGATCGGCTTTTGACGGCTTGGCGGTTCCGATATCCATGCCTTGATAGAGTGTCATGGCGTCAAGAGCGATGATTTCGGCGTTTAATCTCTCCGCCAGGAGCAGGCTGACCTCCGACTTTCCCACGGCAGTGGGGCCAGTCAGGTAAACGGCTTGGTGGAATACTGCCTTGTTGTTTGGCATGGTGCTTGTTTTACGCGCTTGATGAGCCCGATTGGGGAGTCGATTGGTTGAGTGCGTTTGATGATACGGAAGTGAGTTTATGGCTTGGATTTCAGGATCTTCAAGAATTCATCGCATGGGTGAGGGGGGAATATTCACAAAAATCGTGGAGTATTGGCATCAACATTGCTTTTTCGTCCAAAGGGTTGAGCGAGTGATGCTGATGGAACTGAACCAAAAGACGAGGATTGAGCCATGATGAACTTGTACGATACCCAGATTACGACTCACCAGATCAAATGTGTACTGGATTTTCTCCACGACGGCTGTGATGAGCGGATTGAAAAGCGTCCAGGCAATGCAGCCAGGGCCGCTCGTGACCGGATCTCGGTGGCTCGGTCGAATGTCCGTGTGTCGAATGGTTTGAGTCGAAGCCGGGATCGTAACTCATGATATCAGATAATTTGCAAAAGTTGAGCGTCAAGCCCTGATCGGATCACACTTTGCAGTTGGTCCTGAGAATGGGCTTGGCGCTGAGTGTCAGTGAAAATGGATTCGATCTCATGATTTTTGGATTGTCGGATGATAATCTATTTACTTATTCAGGGATTACGATATTTTAAAGTCTGTACCTCAGTGTGGTGATTGGCTCGGCAGTTTTTGATACGTAACGAACTGCTGTTGTGATTTGGAAAATAAAAAGTCGTCCCAAGGATGGGGTGATCACGGATGGACATCTTCTGTTGTGGAATGTATCGATCGTGCTCCACATGGCAGTACGAAATCGCGATTGAAGTTCTCAAGTTTGCCCGCAATAAGGGTGGGCCTGTT
>CAMCFM010000288.1 GCA_945874095.1 Candidatus Kuenenia stuttgartensis | reverse complement strand
TCGAAAATATGATCGCCATGCTCGGTGAGCCAGTCGCCTGATCGGTCGGGGTTCAACATCCAGTCGCCTCGGCCACGCGGAGGGCCTTGTGGATGTGTCCAACTGACCTGAATGTCGATTAATCGGCCCAGAGGTTGATCGTCTTTAAGCCATTGAATCAAGGCTGTTCTGGCAGGATGAAAACGCCGTGTAAAGCCGACCATGAAGACTTGATGATCGAGCGTTTCGATTTTCGGCAGAAGGTTCACGAGCTCGTCGTGAGCCAGAGCGACCGGCTTTTCTGTCAGAATATGTTTGCCGGAATCTATGGCCGCTTGAATTTGCAAAGCATGGAGGTCGGATGGGGTTGAGATCAGGAGGGCGTCGATATCATCCGCCTGAATCAGGGCCAGGTCCGTAGCAGAGAGTCTGGGGATGGGACGTCCAGCGCGTTGAATGCGAGCGTTGACACGTTCAATGGTACTCGGTTCGGGGTCGTAAACAGAAATAATGTTAAGGCTTTGGATTTTGAGGGAGGCATCGACGAGTTGGAGGCCACGCGAACCCAGTCCGAGGATTCCGAGTCGGATTGGATTGTTGCCTGAGGCGGCGGAAAGTTCAGATTCGAGTAATAAAGGCGCCGTTACGGCACCGGTGACGGCGTAGCTTGCGGCGGCTGAAAATCGGCTGAAGAAGTCGCGACGGGAGACCCTATCTCGAAGTGGTGTCGATGGTTTGGTGGGGAGAGTCATCAGTTGCGAATCTTCTGGAAGTTGTCTCAAGAGAGGTTGATCAAAGCCCCATTTTCAGGCTCCCCCACTGCCCAACGTCGCTAATAATATGTTAATGTATGGGATCAGGCGTTGGCAAGAGAATGCCTTCGCGACCCAAGGTGCAGCAAGACGCAGGATCAGGTTCGAAAAAAACAATGGCCAAGCACATATTCGTCACCGGCGGTGTGGTCAGTTCACTCGGCAAGGGCCTGACATCGGCTTCGGTCGGTATGTTACTTGAGCGACGGGGGTTGCGAATTCGATTGCAGAAGTTTGACCCCTATATCAACGTGGATCCAGGCACGATGAGTCCGTATCAGCACGGCGAGGTTTACGTGCTTGACGATGGAGCGGAGACGGATCTGGACCTTGGCCATTACGAGCGGTTTACGAACTCTCTGTTGAATCGCGATTCCAACACAACTACTGGTAAAATCTACCTTTCCGTGATTCAAAAAGAGCGCGAAGGCAGCTACTACGACGGCAATACGGTTCAGGTGATTCCGCACGTCACGGACGAAATCAAGGACATGGTTTATCGGCTGGCGACGGACGATGTGGATGTGGTGATCACCGAAATTGGTGGGACCATTGGAGACATCGAAAGTCTTCCGTTTCTGGAAGCCATTCGCCAGTTTGCTCTGGAAGTGGGCCGTGAGAACTGCCTCTACATCCACTTGACACTTGTGCCTTATCTCAAGGCTGCCGGTGAACTTAAGACCAAGCCGACCCAACATTCCGTGGGGCAGATGCGTCAGATCGGGATCCAGCCCGACATTCTGATTTGCCGGACAGAGCATCCGATTCCGCAGCACGAGAAGGACAAAATCGCCTTGTTCTGTAATGTTGAGAAAAAGGCTGTTATTGAAGAACGCGACAAAGAATTCACGATTTACGAAGTTCCTCTGTCGTTGGTCAACAACGGGCTTGACGATTTGATTGTAAAGCGTTTGGGGCTAAAGGCGGGGCCGCTTGATATCGCTGACTGGAGAGCCTTGGTCGATCGCGTCAAGCAGCCTAAGCACGAGGTCACGATTGCGGTGGTGGGCAAGTACATCAAGCATCGCGATGCTTATAAATCGGTTTATGAGTCACTGGATCACGCCGGAATTTCGCATCGGGCCAGAGTGTTGGTTCGACGGGTCGAGTCAGAGGACATCTCCAGCCAGGGTGCGGAAGCATTGCTGGGCGGGGTCGATGGAATCTTGATACCAGGCGGGTTTGGGATGAGGGGAATTGAGGGCAAAATTGAAGCCATTCGCTATGCCCGCAAGCAAAACATCCCATTTTTTGGAATCTGTCTGGGCATGCAGTGTGCTGTGATCGAATTTGCGCGTGATGAAATTGGTCTTGTGGACGCGAACAGTACGGAGTTTGATCAGGACACGCAGCATCCGGTCATTTCCTTGATGGCGGATCAGCACGAGGTGAATGAGCGTGGGGGAACCATGCGTCTGGGCCTTTGGCCATGTCAGCTTCAAGAAGGTTCACTGGCCCATAAAGCGTATGGGAAGCTGGATATTCAGGAGCGGCACAGGCATCGTTATGAGGTAAACAACGATTACCGCGAGCGATTGATTCAGGCAGGCCTGACGCCAACGGGTGTATCGCCGGACGGGACTCTGGTGGAGATTGTCGAGTGCAAGGATCATCCGTGGTTTCTGGCGGTTCAGTTTCACCCTGAATTTCTGTCAAAACCGACGAAGTCGCATCCGTTGTTCCGTGATTTTATTGGAGCATCGCTTGCCAGACGGCAATCAAAACGAGCAGAACACGTTTGATTGTAAAATGCGATACCATAAGATATCTGCGTATATGACGGACTCGAAAGGCGACAAAAAGTGGCGGAACATTCAGGCGAATTTCGTGGATATCTTGCAGGGGTTGGCGAATCGGTTCAGGTAATCATTCATGTGGAAGATCGCCGGATTTGCTCAGTCCGATACGAACCCCAGGCCAAGGCTGGTGAGGGCGATTCGAGGATCTGGATTCTTCCAGCTGTTTGGGATATTCAGACGAACGGTCGCTGGGGAATCTCGTTTAGCGACTCGAATCTGACGGTTCAGCAGGTGATCCAAATCGTTCGTGCCCAGCCATCCCTTGGAACGACCAGGATTCTTCCCACCTTAATCACAGCCAGTCGGGAAAGCTTTCTGCATGGTGTCAGGACTATCGCCGAGGCTTGCGATTCTGACCCGATGGTCAACTCGATGGTGGCTGGGATCCATTTGGAAGGGCCGGCCATCTCAGATGTTGATGGGTATAGGGGAGCTCATCCGGCTGAGCATGTCAGGGACTGGAAGTTCAGTGATTTTAGAGAGTTACAGGAAGCGTCCGGAAATCGGATCAAACTGGTGACACTGGCTCCAGAACGGCCTGGAAGCGAGGAATTCATTCGATCCGTGACGTCTGAAGGCGTTGTGGTCAGTATCGGGCATACAAATGCCAGTGACCTGCAAATTCAAAATGCGGTAGTTGCCGGAGCAAGGCTGAGCACGCATCTGGGGAACGGGATTGCGATGCAGTTGCCGCGACATCCGAACCAGATCTGGATTCAGGCAGCGGAGGACAGGCTTTGTGCATCGTTGATTTGCGATGGGCACCATCTCTCAAACGATGTGATCAAAGTGCTGGCCCGGGCCAAAGGTCCTGAACGACTGATTCTGGTCAGTGACCATAGCCCATTGGCGGGGATGCCGGTGGGTCTTTACGGAGAATGGGCGGTGGACCCGGCTGGAAAGATTGTGGTTTCAGGGACGCCTTATCTGGCAGGTTCGAACCAGAATCTGACAGATGGGTTATCGAAATTGATGGATGCAACCGGATGGGATTTTGAAGCGGTTTCGGCAACTGTCACGTCCAATCCTGGACGGTTACTGGGAATGCCGTTGCCGTTTCTGAATATCGGAGATTTTTGGGAGGCTTCAATCTGGTCTGTGAATGAAGTTCATGGAAGTCGTTCGATCAAAGTGCTTGAGACATGGATTCAGGGCGAGATGTTTGAAGTTGGCTGAAGAACGCTGGCCGGTAATAAGTCCCAGTTTTAAAAAATAATCAACCGGGGATGCCACAATCTTTCTAGCCGGGCTTGGCGCCCCGGTTACGTATTTCAAAAATCAACCGCGATGGCACAATCTTACTAGCCGGGCTTGGCGATAGCACCGGTTACGCATTTCAAAAATCAACCGCGATGGCACAATCTTTCTAGCCGGGCTTGGCGATAGCACCGGTTACGCAAATCCAAATCCAACCGGGGCTAGCGCCAAGACCGGATAGATAAATCCAAATCCAAATTAACCGGGGCTAGCGCCAAGACCGGCTAGGTAAATCCAAATCCAAATTAACCGGGGCTAGCGCCAAGTCCGGCTAGGTAAATCCAAATCCAAACCGGGGCATTAAAAACGAAAAAGACCCCAGACTGTAAAGCAGTCTGGGGTCTTTGGATTAAATCAGATAGATCCGTCTGAAAATCAGACGTTGCCGGCTGGATCTTGTCCGTCTTTCCAATCGCCTTCAAGCTTTTGGTAAGGGGGAGGAATCAGCTTCGAACCAGTATCGCCGGCTTTCCAGCCTTGAACTTGCTTGGCTTGGCCACGGGCATGGCTGGTGGCTTCCCACTTCTTGCTCCAGCCTGGATCTTTGTCCGTGATGGAGCCTGAGGCTGGGTCCATGAAGTAGGCCTTGCCGTAGCGGTAGGAATCCACGCCCAGATTGACTGTGGCGATGGCTGCATAGCCGAGGTCGGCTGTACAGAGGGTTTCCTGATTCTTCGAACGAACGCAGCCGAGGAAGTGCTCCCACAAGGCGCGGGTATCTTCCTTGGGTTGTTGTGGGTTGAAGAGTTCTCCGCCTTCGCCCTTGTTGGCTCCTGGAGGGGCTGGTGCTGCTCCAGCAACTTTCTGAGGAGCAACGCGGAATCCGTCGGCAGGTGAACCACCGAAGGTGATCGTGCCAGTGTGGCCGCGAATCAGCTCGCCAATCTGGACATCGTTGGCCATGGTGGCCGTGATGATGACCTGGCAGCCTTCAGCGTAGTCAGCCACAACGGTAGCCACATCGGGCACATCGCGACCGTCGTTTTCGATGTACAAGCCACCGGCACCGACAACGCGGCTTGGGAACCGAACGCCCATGGCCTGAATCAGGTGGGTGAGCTGGTGGACGAACAGGTCGGTGTACATACCACCACCGAAGTCCCAATAACAACGCCATTGGGCGTAGCGGGCACGATCGAAAGGCTGGTCAGGGGCTAGACCGAAGTCCGTTCCGAGGAACATCTTCCAGTCGACCGTCTTGGGGTTCATGTCCTTGGTCAGCTTGTAGTAACGCCATTGGCCAACGTCGCTATTGCGGTAATAGCTGGTTGTACCTTGCATGACTTTACCAATCTTGCCATTGACGATCAGGTCGTTGGCGGCCTTCCAGCGAGGATCGGCTGTGGACTGAACGCCCACGGTCATCACGCGACCGGTCTTCTTCACCGTTTCAGCCACTTTGCGGGCTTCATCGACGGTGTGGGTCATTGGCTTTTCGCAATAGACATCTTTGCCGGCTTCCATGGCATCGATGGTTTGCTTGGCGTGCCAGTGGTCAGGGGTGGCGATCAGGGTGACATCGACGTCCTTACGATCAAGGATTCGGCGATAATCTTTGGTCACGGCGTTCTTGTCGTTGATGTCGAGGCCAATCTTCTTTGCAGAAGGATAGAGGCCGCGACCGATTTCGTCGTTACCGTCCCAAACGTCGGCGACGCCGACAGTTTCAACGTTCCCACCGGCTTCTTTGATCCGGCGCAGGATACGAATATGCTCTTGAGCACGGCCGCCGGGGCCGATGATCGCCACATTCACTTTATCGTTAGCGCCTTTGACCGAACCAATCGCAGGGTGAGCGATGGCGGAAGCGGCCAGGGTTGTGGCACCTGTGGCGCCGATGAAGCCGCGACGGCTGACTTTAGACACATTTGGAGGCGTCAAGGTGAACTCCCTTGTTGATTTCTGATATGGTTTGAAAGACATTTGCCGCGAAGGTTTGGATGGGCGGCAATCGATAGTCTTCGAGAGATACGTAGAATTAGTTTGTCGAGTTTTTCAAGCAGATTCAACAATAAAACTTTGAAAATATCCGTTTTCTCTGATCGATCAACAAACTCAGACCTATAATAATAGCTCCTCAATGATCTGAAATGATTTGACTTACGCAGGATTTTGACACTCTCGAACCTCAGGACGACTTCCAGAATGCCTCTCTTTGTCAAAGAAACCCGAATTGCGGCCAGCCCTGAAGCGGTCTTTCAGTTCCACGAACGGCCGGACGCCCTACCGCTTTTGATCCCACCCTGGGAAAAGGTGACGGTGGAAGTACCACCCACATCGCTGGCCAAGGGAACTCAGGTCATTCTTGTCAATCGAATGGGCCCTCTCAAATTACGATGGGTGGCCGAGCATACAGCCTACGATCC
>CAMCFM010000287.1 GCA_945874095.1 Candidatus Kuenenia stuttgartensis | reverse complement strand
CCCAATCGGCGATACATCTCCGCATACTGGCATCGAGTGACGTTAAACGAGAGTTTATCATCCGTGTTTTCAATCACTTCAAGCCTGAGTGCGTCACCAGCCGTCCAAGTGGCCAGATTTGTTGCGAATGCCCGTAATCCGCAATCGCCCAATTTTAGGGCCAATTCCGAACCCGACTTTCTCGCCAGTTCTCGAACCACTTCAGCCAAAACCTCGGTTGAAGGCTCTTCCCCAAATCGCTGCATCATCGCTCGTACCAATGGCCCTACGATCGATGCTTCAATCTCTCTCTGATCCAGCAATGTCAGTGATCTCGACGCACTTTTTAATACCTCGTCACGCACTTACTTCCCCCCTACCTCTGAGTCTTCCCGGAATCCGATCAGCCATCGCAAGCTCACCATACTACGCAATCAACACAAACTGATTTTGGTTGAATTTTTATCGTGAAATTCCTCAAGAAATGGGAGCGAAATTGTCACGACCTCTTGATTTTGTTCTATACACTATAGACGAACGAAGTAATACCCTTCAGAGTCATGGAACAGGAAAGACAATGAAAACCGTATCAATGCCCTTAAAAGCATCAAAATTTTCTCTAAATGAACGAATATCCTCAGGCCTTAACACGTCGGTCTTCACTCAGGCTATGACAGAAACGATCTCCTTAAAAGATCTTATCAAGCTCACCAAACTCGAACCTTTGTCGGTCGCAACCCACTTGGCTGTGATCGGACTGGAATCGAACGACGGTTTGGGTCCAACTCTGAAAACCAGTCGTCCGCTTGACTTGCGCTGGAAGCCACTGCTCATGCCATCAGCCTGGTCTGAAGTTCTTCCAAATGCGTCGGTACCGGATTGCCTCAACCTGTCATCAGGTCTCTTACAAATCTACGACTTCTGGGAGGAGAGCCACGAATGCGCCCAAACCGCCGACGATAAGGGCGAAAAACAGATCTCTGCTCATTGGCACGCCATCTGTCATCGTCGAGAACCTGACCCAGGAAACGCCAATTACTGGTGGGCCAGGGTTCGTAACAATCGTATCAGCAATTCCTTAGAAGAAATCATTGCTGCAACTGAACCGGAGCTGACTGTGGACGAACTGAGTATCGCAAAGTCTCTCATGGATCACGGGAAATTTAATCACCGCGCGATGACCTCTAACGCTATTTCCGTTTATAGCGGTTCAAGCCAGGAAAAGTTCCTGAGAAGAGTGCAGAAGTACGAACTGTTCTTCATGTTTAATGACACAATAGGTGTACTACATTGATCTGACATCTGTGATTGAATGGAGCAGCGATTTGACTTATCGTTCATCTATCAATTTACGGATCAGCGAATTGATCCTGACGATTTGCCTCTGAGGCTTGCAGTCTTCAGCCAGGCAGTGTTTACAAACCCAAACGCATTTTCATGTCCTTATGATAATCGCGACAATCAGAGTGCGCTTTCAACTTCTGTTCACGTAGAAATACCGACTGAAAGGGATGGAAACCCGATGCAAGCCGCGATCATCAAGACCCTTCAAACTGTTCCACAACAGATCAATCTCTGTAAACACCAAATGCCTCAATGGCGTCCCCAACAAATTGAATAAGTCGCTTTGAACGCAGCCTGAAAATCTGCTCTAAAACCAGTCCCAACAGCTTTTTCCACTGCTTGTAAGTATCAGGATGATTCAGTTCCCAATGGATGGGGCGACCACGAAACACCGACCTCATCCGGACCTGATCGCCATGAACAATTCCCAAAAAAGTGCTCGTAGAAACTCCCTCCAAAAACGATCGTTCGTATTCGAATCTCTCGAAAATCGTGAAGTCCTCAACTCACCCTCCGCCGTCTGGTCAGGCCAGACTGGAGTCGATCAAGTCGGTCCCTGGAATGACCTTAAACCAAGTTCCATTCAAGACATTTCCGTTCAACTCGATCATTTACCCACCGATCGAACGATCACACGAGCCGTCGTTCAAGGCCATGGCGCCGACCGTTGGGAATTCGGTGGGCCAGCTGGGAGCTGGCTGGTCGATCTCGAACGGCCCTTAAACTCTGAAAAAGCCACTCTTTATTTCGAGCCAGCCAGACTCGAAACAGGCCGCGAGTTCAGCGTCGGGCTCACCTATGATGATGGAACCTTTCAGGAAATTTATTTTCCAGGTGGAACCGCTGACCCGAACCTGAAAGTGTCTGGCCAAGGTGTTCAAGCCACCTGGATGGGATCGTCCGCCGGAGTCGATCTAACCACCCCTTCAGCCACGATCGGCCCTGACGGAATCACCGACCTCCAGATCAGCTTAGCACAACTCGACCCTTTGAAATCCGTCAAAGCCGTCGATGTAGTCGATGCAAACAATGTCTGGATAGCATCCTATGGCCTAAATCCATCTCGCGTTGGAACCGCTGAACTAAGTCGGAATCCATCGGCTCCGGATCAAGGCACACTGACTTTTTCTGCCCCTAACCGCACCATCGCTGGCCCTTTGACGATTCAAGTCACTTACTCTAACGATTCCAAAGATTCGACCACGTGCAGCCTCGGATCTCTTTCCACAAGTCCGATCAGTATCACGCCCAACATCAATTTCACGTCGACAAAAGCCACCGCCGATTGGCAAGGACAGGTGGTGACCGATCCTGAAAGGGCTGGCTGGGTCAGGGTTTCTGTAAACAACCTGCCCACTCGCGGAATCTCTGCCTGGCAACTGAACGACCCTTCTGGCCAGACCTGGCTCTGGACCATCACCGGCGAGGGTTCCCCCTGGACTGCGATTCCTGACACCAGATCACTGATCGCCTCCCAGGACTTTTACGGCAACTGGACACTCGAATTTGATACTCGCTGGGATCTCTCCGGAAAGTCTCTGAACCTCCTGGCTGCCGCCGATGATGGACGCTATTTCTCGATCGACCTGACCGGCGGATCTGTGGACCTCTCGAAGCGAAGCCCTGCTCCCGACACCACCGAAATCATCACCGCTCCTGGTACGGACCTTCAGGATCTCGTGAACCGATTCGGTACAGTCCGTCTGTCAGACGGTGTTTACAACTTGACTCAGCCCCTGATTCTGAAAAAGCCCGTGAACTTGATCGGCTCCTCAAAAGCGATCCTCCAGTTCTCCCAAGCTGCCAACGATCCCGGTTGGACAGCCTCCATCAAGCTGGCAGCAGGCAACATTCGGCTCTCAGGATTTCAGATTCAGTTCAACGGGGCCATTCGCTGGCGTGAAAATATCAGCTACGGCCCAGCGGTGATTGGCACGCCCGACAATTACGACACAGCTCTTGGTCGAGTTGGAGCGATGCCAAACCTTGTGGTGGAAGGACTTAACATCCAAGGCCCAAGGCCAAATTCGTTGAACGAAGAAGCGCCTCGACTCATGCGGATGATCGGTGATGTTTCTGGTCAGATTCGTCGTAACACCTTGTTCGGCGGCCTGACTGAAGTGGTCGGCGGCCCTTGGGCGATCACAAACAACACCCACACAGGAACTTGGGCAGGCGCTTTCAATTACGACACAATCGCCGCCCACGACACCCACGGACTGACCGTCACAGACAACATCGTTTCCTCTGGCTCAAACTCAGGGACCGTCTTACGTTTCCTGGTCGTAACCGGTCAGTCGAGCAACGTCAGTGTGATCAACAATCGAGTGATCGGACTCGGCGCAAAGTTCACGGATTCACCTGAAATCCAAGGCATCAATGCCCACGAAGTCATCCTCACAGAGGCCTATCATGTCGCTTATGAAGGCTCCCTGCTTGGCATGGACACCTCGCTCCGCCAGATCAGAATTGGAAAGACACTCGGCCGAGACTATCAGCCTGGCGATCAGGTCGCAATTCTTGATGGGCCAGCCGCAGGCAGTTATCGCACTGTCCAAGCCGTTTTAAACGCCACAACCCTCTTGTTGGATCAGCCTTTACCAGCTGGTGTCAAAATTGGCACTGCGATCTCGATCAACAAAGGCATGACCAATCTCAACCTCACCGGAAATGTGATCGACCAAACCAACCGACCTCAAAGTCTGGGTATGGTTCTTGTCGGTAACCTCTACGGAGTCAATGTTTCCAACAATAGGATCATCGGCGGCCTGCGTGGAATTCAGGTGATCGCTTACCCAAGTGAAACGCCTCGCGACTGGGGATGGACCAGAAATGTCGTCCAAGGCCTCTCCCTGACAGCCAATCAATTCTCTGATGTCCTTTGGTTCAATCAAGTTACGGTGAGCCATTCGAACTATGCCAGAGCCAATTATGGCCGGCTTTATTTGACCGGCGAAATCGCAGACAACACATTCCAGTGGTCCGAAAGCTTTTTGCGAAGTCAGCTTGGCCAATCACCAACCGATTCCAACCTGCTTTTACCTGGCTTACAGATCGGCGATCAAGGTGTCTGGGACGACCACGAATCAAGCCTGAAACTTGGATCAAACTTGATCGACCTGCCTCTAGGCTGGCTCAATCGCCCTGCATTGTGGACCCAAAGTGGGACCGTCAACGGTCAGGCTGCGACCGGTCAACTCCTTCAATTCACAGCAGTTGTGAAACTTACGGCCCCGACCGGCCTGGCTCTGGTCAACGACAGTGGAGTCAGCGGCACGGATGGGCTGACAAACGATGCCCGACTCCGCTTCGATTCCATCCCCGGCTTATCATACGAATATCGAATGGCCGGTAGCCCCGTCTGGAAGTCCATCGCAGCCACCTCAGCCTGGACACCTTCAGGATTAACAGAAGGTCTGAACCAATTAGAGGTTAGAGCGTATGACGCAGCGAGTCAGAGAGGCCCTTCTGCCGCCATTTCATTCAAACTCGATACCATAGCGCCAGCCGCTCCCACTGGGTTGATCCAGAAAACGTTCGACTCCGCCGCTTGGCAATCGTCTTCAAGTCCGGATGTGACAGGCATCACAGCCACTCTGAAAAACGCTGTCTCGACAGAGACTCAATCACTTCCTGCAACATCAGCTGGCACCACATTCACCCGATGGATCAACGGTTCTAATCGCGTGGAAATCACCTCGACCGATGCCGCGGGCAACCGATCCTCTGCCTCTACAGCCACTTGGAACTACATCAGTTCCGGTAGTTGGGGTGGTCAGGACGGCTCGGATTACGCAAGCCTGAACACGTCCCTCAAATCCGATGGAAAGCAGGATGTCAGGCTCGACATTCAAGGCCTTCCCTATGGCAAAACTTTGCTCTCCCTGAATGTGATCGCTTTCGGGGGCAGTCAATGGGCCTGGCCATCAGCCAACACGGGAACATTTGGAGCCGCATGGCGACCATCAACCACAGGCCGAAGTGGAGCGATTTATTTCCAGACAAATCGTCGAGAAATCGGCCGTCCATTCAACATCATCTTGAAATTCAGCGACGGAACATCCCAAAACTTCTGGATGCAGGGCGGTGTGGCCGACCCAAACCTCTCCGTCAAATCAGGCCTGAAATCGGCATCGGTTCAAGCTCTTAACGTAACCACCACCGAACCAAAAACCGTCGCCATTCCCATGAACAAAAAGGTTTCAGTGGCTCCGAAAACAAAAACAGCCGCTGTAGCCAGAACTTCCACCCTTCCGAAAGTGATCGCCAGAAAGTGGTGATCTTTTGATCCAAACAAAAAAAACGGTCGCAGGCCCTTGGCCGACGATCGTTTTTTGTTTGAAATTGATCAGGATCGATTGGAATGTATCCGACAATTCGATCAGAAATGACTTCAGAAGCCTTCTTGTTCAAGCAGTTTCTGCGTGACTTCTGCCTCGCACTGCTTGCACCACTTCCACGATTCCGCACCAAAACTCTGGTTCAAGTGCTCGCGAGCCACCCGAATGGTACCGAACCATAATTTTTTAGGCTGATCCACCGCCAGCTTGTCAATCTTGTTGCATCTTGCAAAATGCAGCATGTTTCCATTCTTGGATGTCGTTCGACGGCCTTTGATCAACCCACCGTGGAAAATGTACCCAACACTCTCTTCTCGCGCTTCTTCATAGTCATCCTGCGTTTCCAAATCACGAACCGTCTGAACATCCTGTGTGGAAGGCATATAGATATCGAATCCTTGCAAATTGTGGCTTTGATCACGCCGGAACCTTGTCCAGACACCTATTAACTACAGCATCGCCCGTATTCCGACAAGGTCAGCTTTACATGCATTTCTTATGCGGGACAAACCAGACCACTTACGCAATAATGAAGTATTCATCATTGACACGGCTTG
>CAMCFM010000286.1 GCA_945874095.1 Candidatus Kuenenia stuttgartensis | reverse complement strand
CTGATGACCTCGGCATTCTTTGGAGCCACGGGCCTTCTGCTGCTCTCATTCTCCAACAGTGTGGTGATGTGCATCATTGCGGCCACGGTTTATGGGCTTGGAAAAACATTCCTCTGGCCGACCATGCTGGCTGTGGTTTCTGAACAATTCCCCAAGGGCGGTGCCATCACCATCGGTGCAGCCGGTGGCGTGGGCATGCTTTCAGCCGGTTTGCTGGGTGGCCCTGGCATCGGGTTCTTCCAGGATCAAAACGCTTCGGACTCCTTGAAAGGTCAGTCAGAAGCGGTTTACTCCCGCTATAAGGCTGACAACGAAAACAGCTTCTTCTCGCTGAAAACGGTCGGCTTGAATGGCCAGAAAGTCGGCGTTCTTGAAGACGAAGGCAAAGAAGCCCAACGTGCTTTGGAACTCCTGAAGAGCCAGAGCGCCAGCCCTGATTCGATCGCCGCTCAAGAGAAGCTGGTGGAGTGGTGGAACGGGGCCAAGGCTACGGCTGCGACAGACAAAGAAATGGTCAAGAAAGCTGGCTTGGAGGGTGGCAAAAAAGCGCTCCGCATCACCGCCGCTGTACCTGCCACCATGTTCCTTTGCTATGGCTTGCTGAATCTTTACTACAAGCGTAAGGGCGGCTATAAGGCTGTGAACGTGGCTGGCGATCAATATCCTGATCTGGGTGGGATTGCCGGCGAAGTTTCCGAAGCCTGAGTTCGCAAGTCTTGAAAACACAGAGTGCTTTCGGGCATGATCTGAAGATAAGGGCGGGGAGTTTGCTCCTCGCCTTTTCCCATTTTTCTCTGAATCTTGGCGGATGCCGATGACCGACCAGCCCTTTCAGCATGATCCGGAATCAGTTCCAGCAACACCCGTCTGGCGTCAATTCTGGGACGAGTCCCCCGGGCCAGAAGCCCTGCGTGACTGGACCAAAGGCCTCACTCCAGGCTTGATTGCAGCTGCCCTGTGGCTGCCGTGGTTAGACAGTCTGGCCGCTCAATCCCTGCCCTTCGGCGGGATTCGATACGCATTTCTGGGCGCTCTGGCTGGCGCATGGGCAGTGGTCCCATTGTTTTTGGTGGCAGCTTTCGTGGTGCGGTCGCGGCAGAAGCCGGTCCGTCAAATCCTGGCCGATATCTTTGGCCCCACCATCGGACCAATTGTGGTGCTTTGCACGCATGGGCTGGTTGCCCTGTTTGTACTCACGATGGCCTTGGATGTGGCCGCTGACTGGTATTTTCGATCCCTCGCTGCTCACTCTTACATCAGCTTACCTGTGCCGGTTTCCATTCGTTATTTGACCACATCCATCTGGGCCCTGTGGGTGATCCCGATCGGATATGGGATGGTCCGGATTATTGCGGCTCTGATCGATTATGTACCAATTCTGATTGCAGCCGTTTTGAGCCTTTTATTTTTATTGGCGATCCAGCAATTGCAATTGGGCGAGATCAGCTTGATCATGCCAGTCCAAACAATCGCCGACCCTGCAAAAGGCTTCTGGAATGCATTTACCTGGACATTCGGCTTTGGCTCCATCATCAGCCTGTTTGCAGCCGACTGGGGGATGGGCCTGAAGCGAAAAAGCGACTTGATTCTGGGCGGGGCCACAGGGCTGGGAATTGGCCTGACCGTGGTGGCATCGATGGGCCTATTGTGCATCGCAGCCAGTGGGATGCCAGGCAATCCTGTACCCACCATTTTCGACCTCATCCAGTCACTTGGCCGCTGGCCTTCGGTTTGCATCAGCCTTCTGGTCGGTACATATCTGGCCGCCCCTGGAGTGTTTGCAAGCTATCACGTGCTGCAGGCTTTGCGGCAGGTTTTTCCAAAAGTTCATCACCATGTCTGGCTGATCTTGAAGATTGCGATCGTCCAAGGCCTGATTGCCGCCAGCTTTCGAGATGGAATGATGCGCTGGTCGGCGATCTTAAGTGTTTTGTTGCTGGTGGTTGTCGGTGTTTCCGGGATGGTGAGACGGCGAGCAACGAGTTGACGTTGGAAGAACAACCCGCACTCGCCAGTCAATCATCTGTGAAGGTGCTCAAACAGGTGGGAATTCAAGGACCTGGGCCAGACGAATCTGTTCGGCTTTTTCTGATTCACGACCGTCCAGAATACAGCTCACCGTCACATCTCCCAGCACGTTCACCATGGTTCGGCAGCGGTCGAGGAACCAGTCCACGGCAAATAGAATCGTGATATATTCGGGCGGGAGGTTGACGGCCCGGAACACCAGGGTCATCGTCACCAGTCCAGCCCTTGGAATTCCGGCTGCGCCGACACTGGCCACGACCGATGTGATGACGACGAGCAGTTGCTGACCCAAATCGAGTTGCCGGCCAAGCATCTGGCTGATAAACAGGGCGGCCATGGCTTCATAAAGCGCGGTTCCATCGTTATTAAAATTCGCGCCGACCAAGGCGCCCATACTGGCGGACTGTTCCCTCAGACCAAGCTTTTGACGCAGGCAACGGAAAGTGACGGGCATGGTCACTGTGGAACTGCCGGTAGAAAATGCCATGACCAGAGCGTCGCGCATGGCTCTAATAACCTCGCCGGGTCTGGGCCAACTGTTGATCCTGATCCGCGTCATATAGTAAGCCACTTGAAGCATCAGTCCGACCAGCACGGTCACGGTAAAGCCACCCAGGGCCACAAACGGCTCAAAGCCTTCTTTACCGACCACGTTGGTGATGGTCAGAAAGACCGCCAGTGGAACGAGCTGAATGACCCAGCCGATCACTCGTAGAATCACCTTTAGAGAGGTTTCCAGAAGTGTTTCGAGCTTGTCCCTGTGTTCACGCATGGCAATTCCGAACGCCACGGCGATGACAATGGTTCCTAGCACGTTGTTGGAATCGCCCAGCGGTCCGAGCAGGCTTTTGGGAATGTTGTTCAGCATCTGGTCGAGCACGCCCACAGTGGGGAGGTCGGATTTGGACATGTTTGGTTCAGGCAGTTTTGCGAACCTGCCAGGCTGAAAGACGTTCATGACCACAAGGCCGATGAAGATCGCTGTGAGGGTGTTTGAGATCAGTAGCCAGACCAGACGGCCAGCCTGTCGGCCCTTAATGTCTGACGTCATCAGAACATGTGAAACGGCCACCAGGATCAGTGGAGTGGCCAGGGCGGCGAGAAGCTGCAGTACGAGTTTGCTGGCAGTCTGGCAAAACTGGAGCAGACCTGATGTCTGGATGCCGAGTACCGTGGGCCGCGAACCCAGCAAAAGTCCGAGCGCCACTCCGGCGGCCATGGAGACGAAAATCTGGAGGAACAGTGATCCACCTTCGGGATCCTGTTCCAGGTTGTTTTCCAAAACTTGGTCAGCAGGAACTTCGTTTGTCATATGGGGGCTCAGGCAGTCGGTGGTGGCTGTGGGGTTGTTGTAGAGGAGGACGAAGGCTCGTCGCTTTGATTGGGCTTCGGAGAGACGACCAGATGGGCGAATAACCATGGCTGAAATTGATGCCACAATCGAATGGCGATCCAGATTCCGACACCAAAAACAACGATGTAGATTGGTAGAAACGGTACCCAGGCCACCAGCCCTAAAAGGGTTGTGCTGGTGTTGTCTGAAAGTGTTTGTGTCGATGCGTCCCATGTCCGCTTCAGTTTGGTTGCAAACGTGGGTGCTTCAGGCGGTTTGTAGTCGATCACTTCGCGCACGGTGATGGTCACGGTGGTCAGGTCCGTTTGATCCTTCAAAAATCGGATCCGGCCTTCCATCCGCTCGATTTCGCTCCTGACGCGAGCCAGTTCCGATTCCACTTTCAGGACATCCTCGAGCTTGGCGGTCGCATTTTTGATCAGGTCGATCAATCGCTGTTCCTGAACTTTTTTGGTGCTGATACGCGCAGAAACATCGACAAATTCTTCGGTTACGTCCTGACTGTTCACCACCACACTTTGAACTTCGCCCAAAGTGCGGGCTTTTTGGAGAAATCCATCATATTCCGTCACTGGAACCCGAACACGCCAGGTTGCTGTGCGCTGGCCACCGGTGGAGCCTGTCTGATTTGTGCTTGAAATAAATCCGCCAGCGGCTTTGATCAGCTCCAGCAGTTTCGGCTCGACTTTGGCCAAACTTTCAGCGATCAAATCCACGGTGGCTGTATAGATGATCCGCCGATCGACCGGAATGGCTTTTGCCATGGCCCCACCGGTCGCGTCCTGAGCAAGGACTTCGACGATGTTCGGGCCGCCTGTGCGATCATTTGTCGCCAAACTACCAAATCGACTTTCACTGATTTGATCGTTCGGTGGTGCGTATGCTTTTGGGGAAGCTGGCGCGAAGCTATTGGGCGGGCCAAATCCAGAGGCGTAGTTTCGCGCCTTAACGGTCGTTTTTCGATCAAAACTCAAGCCGAACATACGCCGAACCATTGTGAAGCCACTACTGACGAAGATCAGCAGAAGCAGAATCAAAAAGGCTTGTTGAACGGTGACAGTTTTTCGTTGTAAGCCTCGGAAAAAATCAATTCTTGGCGATTTCGTTAAGTCTGACATCAAAACCACCCTGCCCTTTTGAATGGAGCCGATTGTGACTTTCGGTTTGACTGGCTTGAGACGAGATTGACTCCTTATGTTATACAGGAAGTTGGGGAGATGGATGAACGAGTAATTTCTGGAAGCCGAAATTTCTCGCAATCACTTGCTCCAATTGCGGCTTCGGTAAATAATCAATGACGATTGAAACAGCGAACACCTCTTCAGGCTTGGATCAGGCAAACACACATGGCAAACCCATTCGACGACGACCTGACCCCTTACGAGCTTGATTCACCTCCACCTGCTCCTGAAAAGCCCTCAGAATCGTTTGGCGGTTCCACATTCCGTCCAAATCCATCTCGCGGGTCAAATCCCGCTCAATCAGGCCCGATTCCTGGCTCTCGCAGCCGACCTGCTTATCAGGACAACGATGAAGAGCCTGAAATCAGGCCAGCATCTCCAAGGTCAGTTCGTCCCAAATCTCCCAAACCTCAATCCGATTTCGACGCGGCTGAGAATGAAGTTAGATTCCGCCCTTTGAAATCAAAACGTCGGCCCGATGGTGATGAAGATGACGAGAAATTTGCAGCCTCAGGTGGCCCCACACTGATCGAACGAGTCCTTTTCGGCAAGGTTGGGACCAAACAACTCGCCCTTTTCTATCGCCAGTTCAGCCAGTATCTGATGGCAGGCATGGACGTTCCCCAATCGCTCAAGGGTTTGCAGAAACACTTCAAGGGGCGTGCATTAGGCCCTGTAATTGCTCGCATGATCGACGCTGTGAAGTCGGGCCGGAGCATGGCTGAAGCGTTTGAACGAGAGCCTCAGGCGTTTGACCGGCTGGCTGTGAACATGATCAGGGCGTCTGAAAGTCGCGGTGCCGTGCCGGAAATTCTGGTGGAACTGGCTGAAATACAAGAGTTTCGGGCCAGAACCGTGCGCAATATAGCCTCGGCCTCGATCTATCCGATCATGGTCATGTCGGCCGCCGCACTCTGCCTGCTCGTAATCGCCGTGTTTGTAGGGCCACTTTTTAACAGTGTGCTTGGCGATATGATTCCTGAAAAAAATCGCGGTAACTTGATCCTGCCGACGCAGTTACTCTTCAAGTTCAATCAGGTCATGATGGTGCTGGGGCCGTTGGTACCGATCTTTTTACTGGTTGGTTCAGTGGTTGGAATCTGGCTGGCCTATAAAACCAAGGCGGGTCAGACGATTCTGGACGAGATTTACTGGTATGTACCGGTCTTCGGAAAGATTCAGAAATTTGTCGATCTCTCCCGGATGGGCCGGATGCTGGGGGCCTTGCTCGAAGCTGGTGTGGCCACGCCTGATGCTCTGGCCCTGACGGCTGGCGTTGTGCGGCTGAAGCCATTTGAGCGTGCTTTGTTGGAAGCTGAAGTTGCCACGCGTGATGGCGATGAAATCAGCCCGGTTTTTGCGGCCTCAGGGCGATTTCCCTACGAAGTGATTGGCCTGATAGAAACGGGCGAAACCACAGGAAATCTGCCACGTGCTTTGTCACGAATGGCAACGGACTACGAGGAACGAGCCACAGTGATGATCAAAAGCCTCTCGACGCTGATTCAACCGATTATCACGGTAGGGCTTGGCTTGATCGTCGGCTTCATCGCCATCGCCTTCGTTGGCTTGATTGCCGGAGTATTTACGAGCTTGTCGCAAGGGTTTTAGCACGGGCAAATTTGAGTTCAGGAAAACTTATTCCGGGATCTCGAAATC
>CAMCFM010000285.1 GCA_945874095.1 Candidatus Kuenenia stuttgartensis | reverse complement strand
CATCCCTGATGATTGCATTAAGAGCGTCTCCAGAAAATGACACCCGTTTTCGTAAAAGGTTGACAGGCTTTCTGGCAGGACATCAACGTCTGATCATTTCGCGAAAAAAACCGGTTCGTCGCAGCAATATTCTCGACAGACTTGCGATTCAGATCGATCATGAAATCGATTCCACCTCGCCTGCCGTATCCGTCAAAGCGAACCCAAATGCATCCGAATTTCCAGGTCCTGTGGCTGCTGATGCTCCAAAGGTCACCAAAACAATTCGTTTCCCAAGTGGGTCACGTGGCCGTCTGGGAACAGGCTTATATGCTGCTCCAGGCTCGGTGGTATCATTAAAGCGGGTCAAAGGAACAATCCCTGAAGCCAGTCGTATTCGGATCGGGAATCACAGTGATACCTTATGGCATCTGGACAGCTGGCCACGCCATCCTGAAATCAGTCGGGTCTGGCCTTTGAAATCAGCCGGTAATGCAAGCCCGATTCAAGTGGCAAATGCATTTGGAGGGTTGATTTATCTCGAAACGGACCGGCCCCTGGTTGATGCAATCGAATGGGAGATTTCGGGAGCTGTAGCCGCCCCTCATTTTGTTCTGGATAAATCGGACTTGAAAGAATGGGACAAATTGCGCAATGCACCTGCTCCGTGGGCAGAATTGCAATCGAAGCATGTCGGCCTGACATTGCCATCTTCGAGCATCAGGAATTTAAAAGATCCTCGGCCATTATTGCAACTTTGGGATCAGATCATTGCAACTCAGGATCAGCTTGGGCCACTGAATCCCGAATATAAGCCGATTCAGTGGGTGGTGCCTGACGTTCAGATATCGGCAGGTTATATGCACTCAGGCAACCCGATCATGACATTGATGGATGTTGTCCCGATTTTCAGTTCGGATCATCGCTTGCTGAACACAGTGCCGGGCGGAATTTCGTGGGGAATTCTTCATGAAATCGGCCACAATCGACAGCATGGTGAATGGACACCCAACGGGCTTGGGGAAGTGACGAATAATCTTTTTGCGCTTTATGTGTATGACAAGATGCTGGGCAAGCCCTCATTTGGTCATACAGGCTTGCTGGTGGGCAGTAAGCGGGTCGAGGCGCTGGTGGAATATCGCAAGACAGGCCCGAATTTCGAGAAATTCCAGAGCGACCCATTTCTGGCACTGGCATTTTTCATGGAAATGCAAGAAAGTTTCGGATGGGAACCGTTTATCAAGTTTTTTGCGGAAAGTGATCGTCAGCCACGCAATCTAAGGCCACAGACCGATATGGATCGCTGGGATGGCTGGCTCAAGGGGATGTCAAATGCAACCGGTAAAAACCTTGGCCCTTATTTCCAGATGTGGGGGATACCGGTGAGCAAAAAGGCTCTGGAGTCGGTGAAGACGCTCGGCAAATGGTCGCCGAAATCGGTTGACGTGGGCGTGTGAATTGAGGAGTTAAGTCCAAATCACGCTCAGAAGCGTATTTCTGTCGGCCCGGTCCCCTGACCGGGCGGGGTTTTGTATATTCCGTATTTTTGTCGGCCCGGTCCCCTGACCGGGCGGGGTTTTGTATATTCAATCAATACGGATGTAACATTTAACAGAAAAAGGCTTTGCTACGTTAAATAAATTAAATCCAAATCCCGCCATGTCAGGGGACATGGCCTACATTAATCCAAATCCCGCCATGTCAGGGGACATGGCCTACATTAATCCAAATCCCGCCATGTCAGGGGACATGGCCTACATTTTGTCGTTTTTATTTAATCCCGCCATGTCAGGGGACATGGCCCATAACACATATGATCAATTTCAAGCCAAAGTCTGATCATGAATGAATAAAAATAGGCGATACCAGTTCAAAAAACTGGCATCGCCATGTCGTTTTGGCTCGATGAAGCTCGATTACTTCTTCTCAACCAATTTGATCTGCTTGGCTTCGGTCACATAAATCCGGGTCTGGTCAGATTCGCGAATGACTTTGCCGGTCACGTGGATGGTTTTTTCGCTGTAATGAGCGATGATATCCTTGATCCCAGCCTTTTCGAAGTCGGCTGCTGATTCGTATGTGATCACCACAGCCAGATTATTATCGGCCTTGTAGTCAGCTTCCGAGTCGAGGTAGTACCGAGTCTGCTTCTCAGCGTTTTTCGACGCCTTTACAGTCAGCTCCACCGTGATGGTTTTATCGATATGGTCGCGGGCTTTATCCGCCTTGATCACGTCGGCTGATTTCGTTTCACCAATGACTTTCGGATCTTCCAGAGCGAAGGCACTTAAAGGAGCCATCGCGCCCAACATCCACAAGCTCAGAATGGCAATCGAACGGTTCATGAATTCATCCCTTTATATGAGTGAGACCTTGAGGTCGAAAATTCCGGATCAGACGCCACCGCGAACCGACTCTCCATCACCTGAGGAGAAGCTCGTATAGTTCGGAGCCTCCTGAGTGATCACAATATCGTGAGGGTGATTCTCTTGAACCCCAGCGCCTGTGACTTGAATGAATCGGGCCTTGGTGTGGAGATCGTCGATGGTGGCCGTGCCGCAATAGCCCATCCCGGCCTTGATTCCACCCACAAGCTGGAAGACGTAGTCGGAGAGGGTGCCCTTGTAAGGAACGCGTCCTTCGACGCCTTCAGGCACGAATTTCGTCGGATTTTTACCGTCCTGACGATATCGTTCATGGCTGCCCTTGGCCATGGCGCCCAAGCTGCCCATTCCGCGATAGGTTTTAAAGCTCCGGCCGCGATAGATGATCATCTCGCCAGGGCTTTCGGCAAGTCCTGCAAACAGGCCACCGACCATCACGCAGTTGGCACCGGCGGCCAGCGCTTTGGAGATATCTCCGGAGTAGCGAATCCCACCGTCGGCGATGATCGGGACTCGTCCCTGTAAGGCTTTAGCACAATTGAAGATGGCCGACATCTGGGGCACGCCCACACCGCTGACCACGCGGGTGGTGCAGATGGAGCCTGGGCCGATGCCCACTTTAACGGCGTCCACACCGGCATCGGCCAAGGCTTTGGCCCCTTCTGCGGTAGCCACGTTGCCGGCAATGACTTCGATGTTGAATTCTTTTTTAATGCGCTGGACGGTTTCGATGACGTTGCGGGAGTGGCCGTGGGCGGAATCCACGGTGATCACATCGACATCGGCTTCGATCAGGCGTTTGACACGTTCGTAATCATGAACGCCGACAGCGGCACCGACCCTGAGGCGTCCGCGTATATCCTTGCAGGCATTGGGATATCGGTGAATTTTGTCGATATCTTTGATGGTGATCAGGCCACGAAGCTGGTAGGCGTCGTTGATCAGGAGGAGTTTTTCGACCTTGTTGCGATTAAGGATCAGGTCGGCCGCTTCGAGGCTGGTGCCTTCAGGAGCGACGATCAGGTTGCTTTTGCCCTTGGTCATGACCTCTGAAACGCGTATGTCGAGCGATTCGAGGAACCTCAGGTCACGGCGGGTGAGTATCCCGCAGAGGGTCCCTTCGGAATCGACGATGGGTACGCCCGAGATGTTGTGGTCGACCATGATCTCACGGGCCTGACCGACGGTGGCTTCAGGCGGGAGCGTGATGGGGTCGACGATGATCCCGTTTTCGGAGCGTTTGACTTTATCCACTTCGCGGGTCTGTTCGTCGATCGACAGATTTTTATGGATAATCCCCAAGCCACCTTCCTGAGCCAGGGCGATGGCCAGATTGGCTTCGGTGACGGTGTCCATGGGGGCGGACAGGATCGGGATGTTGAGACGGATGCGCGATGTGAGCATCGTACGTGTATCCGCTTGACCCGGCAGGATTTCGGAGTAGCCAGGTTCGAGCAGGAGGTCGTCGAACGTATAACCTTTGTAAGCGATCCGGTCTTGCATGGGGGAACAGTCGTCCTGTGATCCACACGGGGCGCGGGTCGGGGCTTCGGCACGAGCCGAAGGTGTCGCATCAGAAACATATCCCATATGTTTGGCGACACCGGCCCGACCATGGGCGCGAGGCTGTTCCCTATAGATCATGCGAAATTGACGACGATTTTGCAATAGGGAATACGAGGCAGATCGAGAATCAGTTCCGATTCTGGAATGATTTTGGAGGTACGGCCAATGGGGTAACAGGCCGGAAATAACTTCCGCTTTTTGGTAATCGCCATGTGTTTGCTTACTAGCCGCAGGGCGCTAGCCCCCGGTTTCGGCGATTTAGAAATCCAACCGGGGCTAGCGCCAAGACCGGCTAGATTGTAGGCCATGTCCCCTGACATGGCGGGCTTTGGTTTTGATTTGAAAAATGTCGTAAATTATTTTCAAATAATATGTTACATACGTGTTGACTGAAAAGACAAAAACCCGCCCGGTCAGGGGACCTGGCCTACAGAAAAACGTTATAAATTATCTCTGAATAGAATGTTACATGCGTGTTGACTGAAAAGGTGAAAAACCCGCCCGGTCAGGGGACCACGCCTACAGACATACGCTTCTGGCCGTGAATCGCGGTTTAACACATGGCTCCGTCCTCATTAGCACCCAAACATTTATTTTCAGATAAACTGACACAACTCTCAATTGGCAGAGTAGAGAATATATGAGGCTTGCCAGGACCGATGAAAAGTCTGAAGAAGCAGGGTATCAGAAAAGATTCCAGTCCGTTACACTAAACCTAAGAGCCCGTTGGAACTTGGTTTGCAAGCCAGTTCCGAAATGGCTTCCATCCTGAAAAATGTGCGACCCCCTCGCCATGCAAAATACGCAAGACCTGGAACAACCGACAGTTGCCAGCCGCTATCAGCGACTTTGGGCCACTTCATGGTCATTTATTTCTGATAATTCACTGACCCGCCGGTCGAAAAAACAACTCTTAATCCTGGTCCACAGTAGGTTTGGGCACGCTCTTGGCCTTGATCAGATCCATCCAGCAAACGTGCCTGCCGCAGTGGCCAGCGTGATGGTGCATGTGGTGGGTGTGGTGGTTTTGATGTTTGCGACGTTCGCCGTTTCGCAGCCTCAGGAAGCCGTCAAGATGGAGGCACGGGCCTTGGTCGAGACGGTCTTACCGGAAATGGAGAGGATGAATCTGGAGCAGCTTGGACAGGTCTCAGACCCAACCAGCAAGCCGGCTGATACCGGATCATTTGCTCCACAAGTTTCGACTGCTGTGGTGGATGCGCCTGAACGTGATCCGCTCGAAGATATTTCCGTAACCGACATCGCCAAGCCTGCCTCCATGCAATTGCCGGAGGCGACCAAGGCCGATAAAAATGTCTCCATTCGTGGCACTGGCGCCGAATATGTGGGCGGAGTGGAAGGCGCTGTGGATAGGCTGGCGACGGAGATTCACAATCGGCTTAAGTCTGGCCCCACTCTGATCATCTGGCTTTTTGACGCCTCAGCGAGCTTGAGCGTGGAGCGGGAAAAGCTGGCGGAGCAGGTGGAGAATGTCTACAAGCATGTGGCCCAACTTGACAGCGATGGGCTCTCCAGTGGAGACGCGCTTTTGGGGATGGTCGTCGGATTCGGGCAGACTCAGGCCGCAATGACCGGTGAGCCTGTTGCAAGTCCTCAGGAGATCTCGTCGGCGATCCGTCAGGTGAAGATCGATACTTCCGGCATAGAAAATACGTTTCAGACCGTGGGAATGGTCAGCCAGAAATTTGCCAGATTCGAACGCAACAAGCAGAAATATCAGGTCATGATTGTCGCCGTGACCGACGAAGTGGGCGACGATGAACAGGCTCTTGAAGAGGCCATTGCGATCACCAATCGGTCCCAGTCGCCGGTCTTTGTGTTCGGTTCGCCCGCTCTTTTCGGGCAGGTCATGGGCCGGATGGATTATCGTGACCCGGCCACTGGCGAGATGCATTTTGGGCTGGAAGTGCGGCAGGGGCCTGAAAGTGCGATGGTCGAGCAGATCCAGATTCCTTACTGGTACCCAAGCCAGAATCCTGGTCAGCCGATGAGCTCTGGATTTGGGCCATATGCTCTGAGCCGGTTGGCGGCACAGTCGGGCGGGATTTATTTTGTGAGTCGCGATATCCCTGGCTGGAGGCAATTTCGGGGCGAGCACTTGCGCGAATATGGGCCGGAGTTGGGAACTCGCGGTGATTATGAGCGTGACATGAACCGATGGCCGTTACGGCGAGCTTTGGTACAAGCCTCCGCAGCCACTCAACGGACCATCCAGGCGGCCCCTGGATTGATGTTCCCGCCGGTGGAGGACGAAGGCTTCAATCGGGTCATGCTTCAGCAGCAAAGTC
>CAMCFM010000284.1 GCA_945874095.1 Candidatus Kuenenia stuttgartensis | reverse complement strand
AAATCTCGAGAAAGTGTGCGGAGTCTGTCGCCGATGATCGAAGTCAGCCATCTCTCGAAAGTTTTTGAAGATTACAAGCGAGGGCCGGTGGCGGCCGTCAACGACGTCACATTCTCATGCCACCCTGGCGAAATCTTTGGCCTTCTGGGCCCGAACGGGGCGGGTAAGACCACCACTTTGCGGATGCTTTCCACCGTGCTCCGGCCATCATCGGGCAGGGCATCGATTGCCGGCTTTGACGTGGTCAAGCAGCCTCAGCAAGTTCGTGAAAATATTGGGTTTATGTCGAATGCCACGGCGATTTACGACCGCTTGACGGCATGGGAAACAGTCGAGTTTTTCGGCAAGTTGAATGGGATGCCCAAGCCTCTGCTCAAAGAACGCATGGAAGAGATTTTTGAGTGGCTTCAGATGAACTCGTTTCGCGACCTGCTGGGCAGCAAGCTCTCGACCGGCATGAAACAGAAAGTCTCGATTGCCCGAACGATCATTCACGACCCACAGGTTTTGATTTTTGATGAGCCGACAAGCGGCCTTGATGTGCTGGTGGCACGCGTTTTGTTGCAGAAAATTCGAGAGTTAAAGGATCGTGGCAAGACGATCATCCTTTCCACGCACTCGATGCACGAGGTCATGAGGCTCTGCCAACGTGTGGCGATCATCCACAGGGGCAGCGTTCAAGCCATGGGAACGATTGACGGACTGCTTGCCGAGCATGGTCAAAAAGACTTGGAAGACCTGTTCTTCCACCTGGTGGACAAAGCCGATGCAGCGGCTGAATCGAATGCAAAGGTGGGGGTCTGACAGAATCATGAGTAAATCCATCCGCCCATCAATTGTTGGCTCGATCTTCCGTCGTGAATTGCTCGACATCCTGCGGGATCGTCGAACGATCTTCATGATGATCATTTTTCCTGTGCTGCTTTATCCTTTGATTGGGATCGTGGTCAGCCAGCTTGCGATTGCGTTTCAGGAGAAGCCCCGCCAGGTGGTGGTGGTCAATGCTCAGGCTTTGCCAAGCGAGCCGGCTTTGTTAAGCCCTGATAAGACTCGGTTTGATGTGAAGCTTTATGGCAGGCCCGACGATGCCAACCGCTTGCAGATTCAGTTGGCCGACAAAAACTCGCCATGGATGGACACCGAAAAGCGTGGCATGATGCTGCGCGAGGGTTTGGCGGATGTGGTGGTGATCGTGCCTGACGATCTTCCGAAAAGCATTGACGAAGGCAAGGCAGGGAATCTGGAAATTATCTATAACTCATCCGACGACCGAGGCCAGTTGGCCTATGGACGGGTGCGGGACATTGTGGCCCGATGGAACGAGCTGGTGCTGGCCAAACGCTTGAAGGCCGATGCGAAGTCGGCCGATTATGCCAATCCGATCCGCGAAAAGGTTCGTGATGTGGCTACGGCACGGGAATCGAGTGGCCAGTTGTGGTCGCGCATGCTGCCATTTTTGCTGGTCCTGATGAGCCTCACAGGCGCGTTTTATCCGGCGATCGACCTGTGTGCCGGTGAAAAAGAACGTGGGACGATGGAGACTCTCCTGATCAGTCCAGCCCGCCGGACAGAGATTGTAGCGGCCAAGTTTTTGACCATTCTGACCAGTAGCCTGGTCACTGCAGCCATGAACCTGATCAGTCTGGCCCTCACAAGCTGGCAGTTGCTGGGTCAGCTCGGCAAATCGGCAGGGGGGGCTGGTGGCGGAAATTCGGCACTGGCGTCGCTCTCATTGCCTTCTCCAGGCGTGATGATTCTGGCGTTTTTCATCTTGATACCGATCGCAGCCTTTTTAAGTGCGATCTGCCTGGCATTGGCCGTGATGGCACGAAGCACCAAAGAGGGACAGTATTATCTCACGCCCGTGCTGATGCTGGCCTTTCCACTGACGTATATGACACTGGTGCCGGGCGTGGAGCTTTCGCCAGTCTATTCGCTGATCCCGCTCACCGGCACATGCCTGCTCTTGAAAACCGTGCTGGCTGGCCGGATCGATCAAGCCTTGCCCTATGCACTGCCGGTGCTCCTGCCCACGATGGCTTATGCGTGGATGGCTTTGAGATGGGCTGTGAGCCAGTTTGAGAGTGAATCTGTACTGTTCCGAGAGGCTGAACGGTTCGACCTCAAGAGCTGGTTCCTTTGGAACATACGCAATAAGACCAATCGGCCTACGGCTGATCAAGCGGCGATGTGCTTTGTCCTGATGCTGGTTTCAGGCTGGTTTGCCGGCCCTTTGATCAACCAGATCTTCTCAACCGATGGCCAGATCTCGACCGTCAGCCTGATCGTCACCCAGTTCGTGGTGATCGGCCTCCCGCCGATTCTGCTGGCACTCCTGTTGTCAAAAAATCCGCGACAGGTGCTCCGGCTGGTGCCATCGGTGGATAAGCGGTACTTGATCCTCGGGCTACTGTTCCCAATGGCATTACATCCTTTGATCACAGAGCTTTACGCTGTTGTGGAATTCTATCTGCCGATGTCGGATACGATCAAGAAGCTGTTCGGGGGAGTGGTTCGCGACGATGCCCTGTTCATGAGCATTCTGGCGGTGGCCGTTCTGCCTGGCCTGTGCGAAGAGCTGGCCTTTAGGGGCTGGATTTTCTCTGGCCTGCGTACCAACAACAAGCCCTGGGCGACGATTATCATCTCGTCGGTCCTGTTTGGTGTGATGCACGTTTTGATGAGTGCGTATCAGCAATTCTTCCATTCCACCGTTTTGGGACTGGTTCTGGGATTGCTGGCCTTGCGTAGTGGCAGCCTCTGGCCGAGTGTGATCATGCACATCACAAACAATGCCATGGCTGTGACATTCGGATTTTGGGGCAAAAATTCTCCGTCCACAGCCGGCTGGATTTTCAGCGACCCGGAATCGTTGCGATATCGCTGGCCGCTTGTTGTGATCTCGATACCTGCCATCATCGCCCTGTTCATCTGGTGTTATCGAATGCCAGCAGTGGCTTTGGAGACAGACGATACGGAATTGGAAGTTGCTGAATGAGCCCCAGAGAAGGCCCTGTTTTAACTCTGGCGGCTCGATGGCTGTTTCCGGTCGAGGGTGATCCGCTTGAATCGGCCTGCATCGACATCAGGGGCGGCCGGATTGTTGCGATTGGTCCCCGCGAAGGGCGGCTGATCGACATTGATTATGGCAATGCCGGGATCATTCCAGGGCTGGTCAATGCACATTGTCATCTTGAGCTTGAGCCGCTCGAGGACGATGGCTGGAAGCTGGGCGATGAGCCTCAGAATGAGGTGGAGTGGCTAAAGCAGGTGGTGAAGCAGAGGTGGCTGACGGATCCTGAATCCTATGCGGAAACAGCCATCAAAAACGCCTCGCAGCTGGTTAAATTTGGTACCACGCTCGTTGCAGACATCACAACGGCCGGTGCCAGTGGTCCAGCCTTGGTGGAGACACCGATTCGGAGCGTGATTTACGCGGAAATTATTGGCCTAAAACGGCTTAGGGCCATGACGACCAACGAGGCGGCCTGGGCGTGGGTCAATGCCGTGGAGCCGGCCCTGAAGCGGGATCGACCGACGGATGAGAGTTTCCGCCAGCGGATCGGATTGTCGCCACATGCTCCATATTCAACCGCTGGCTGGATTTATCATCAGGCGGTGGGGTCAGGCATGCCTCTGACCACTCACCTGGCCGAGATGCCGGAAGAGCTGGAAGTGTTGGAGTTTGGGACAGGCCCTTTGAAGGACTTTCTGGAGGAGATTGGTGCATGGCCGGGCTTGGAGGAGTGGAAGCCGATCGGTCATAAGCCTTTGGATTATGTAAGGCATAAGGATCTAAGAGGTGCGGACTGGCTGATCGCTCATGCGAATTATCTTGATGAAAAAGACTTGTGGCAGCTTTCCCCAGCTGCACTCAAGCCAAATCAAAGGGTGGCGGTGGCTTATTGCCCACGTACAGCGCACCGGTTCGGGCATCGGAACCATCCGTTCAGGGGACTTCTCGAGCGTGGTGCGATCGTGTGTCTGGGAACAGACAGCAGGGCATCGAGCCCAAGTTTGTCGATTCTCGACGAAATGCGATTTCTGAAAGCTCAGAATCCGGATCTGGCCGGCAGTTTGATTTTGGCCATGGGAACATTATTTGGAGCATGGGCACTGCGGGCAGACCAATTCTGCGGCAGTTTAAAGCCTGAAAAGAAGGCGGATCTGGCTGTGGTGGCTTTGCCGAATCAGGAAGAGGGGAATTCGGACCCTCACAGCTTGATCTTTGATTCCGATTTGCCTGTGGTGGCCACATGGCAGGATGGTGAACTGGCATTTGCGATGAATTGAATCAGCGATGCAGAGGGGTTGATTCGGTCCGTTACCTCAAAATCACCAGGGCTGTTCCATCATCGATGCGATTTGTTCAGCCATTTTCTGGCAGGCTTTTTGATAGGCTGACATGGACGTATCGCCGAATTCAGGGCTGAATGTGACGGTCTCCCGCAAAGTCACCGTGCCTACGTCCTTGGGGTTGCCGCTTGGGTTTCGGTTATCCGTCCAGCGGGCGTTGACCACGAGATCGGCGGAAAGTTGACGCGGCAGGTTCTGGGGGTTTTCCACCACCAGATTCTTATCAGCAAATGTTACTTCCCCTGTGAGCGAACTATCGGCTCCGTCAGGGGTTCCAACCACTTTGTAGGGCGTGCGTTTTTCGATCTCTTTGGCAACGGCTTCTGTCAGCATCAAGTTCAGGTCACGCCGGAACGTGAGCGAACGGAAGATGGGGACATAAACCGTTCGGATCTCGTTGTTATACGGCGGACGAACCGAATACCCACAGCCTGCAAAACCAGCCAGCGCCAGCCCGCCGATGGATGCCAGCAACTCTCGCCGGCGAATGGCTTTGGGCGAACTTTTTACCGGTAGTTGTGGTGCGGGTTCGGTCATGCTCATGTCATGGTCCCATCATGCCGTTGATGCCGTTCATGCCGTTGGCTGCGCCGGATGAACCTCGATTGATCGACATCTGGTCGGCCGCACCAGGCTGGGTCATGATCTGCGAAGGGGCTGTGAACTTGCGTGGCATTTTGGCGACATCCACCATCATGGTACGCGACTTTTCAGCCCAGGTACTGTTCGGATACTTCTGAATCACCTTGCCGAGATAGAACTCAGCCGCCATGGCCTTACCGGTCCGCCGATAGTAATCGCCCACCAGGAAGGCTCTTTCAGCTTCTTGGTCGGTGATCAGATCGAGCATGTGATAGAGCCGTTTTTGCTCCTCACGAGGTCTGTCCGGATAGGTGGCCAGTGTCTGCTGGATCAGTTCGCGGGCTTTGTCGAGGCTTTGGGAGTCGTATTCAGGGCCGATGTACGCATTGACTTTGGTCAGGATGGCTTTTTCCTGAGCTTCCCGGAACATGGGGCTCTTGGGAAAGTCGCTCAGGAACTGGTCGTAATAGACGGATGCCGTGTCGTAATCTTTGGCGTCGAAATAGGTGTCGGCCAAAAGCAGGGTGGCATCGTCAGCCAATGGGCCGGTGGGGTCATGGTGCCGCACATGTTCGAGTGCTGCAATGGCATGGCCGCGCACGTCGAGGCTTGGGAGTAACCCGGAAAGCCTTGCATACCAGGGGATTTTTTCTGGAGGGACTGGTAAATCGCTGGCGAGTTCCGCCGAAGTGGGAACGGAATTTGTGGCCTCGCCGGAGGTCTGCTTGACGGATGGATCTTTGGCTTTATCGGCAGGCGAAGTATTGGGGGCGGGGGTGGTTGGTGGCAAAGCGGGCATCATCAGTTGAGGCCCTTTGTCACGATAGCCGCCGGGAGTCATGCTGACAGACGTTTCTTCGCGAAGGTTGGGCACTGTCATGCCTGAGGCGGCCAGCCATTGACGCGAGATGGCGTATTCACGTACGACCACTCTGTCGAGATAGCGGCTGCCTGGATAATCGGCCACGAGTTGTTCGTAAGCCGTGTGTGCGGAGACGAAATCGCCGTCCTGAAATTCGCATTCTGCGACATAAAACTGGGCAGATTCACCAAACGGGGTACCTTTACGGCGTTTGGCCAGTCGGGCAAAAGCCTTGCGAGCTTCGGGGAGTTTGCCTTGCTGAAAGGCGGCTTCGGCGACTTGAAATTCCGCCTCGGTTTCAGGATCAGCTTTCACCTGCTGGATGTTCCAGTTGTCGCGCCCACTGGATTTTTTGAGGGCATCGGCGGCGACTTCGGCAGCATTTGTGCGCTGCTGGGAGCGATCCTTGCCGCGCAGGTAGTCGATTACGCCGGCTGGGCCGAATCGGTTGCC
>CAMCFM010000283.1 GCA_945874095.1 Candidatus Kuenenia stuttgartensis | reverse complement strand
GCTTGTTTTATGATCTGATAACGAGCGTCCTGAGTCAATGCGATTTCAACATCTATACCTCTGGTAACCAACGCCGATTCAAGTTTTTTAACCTTTTCCAAGCCACGGCCACGACCAGCAGCCGGATTCGCAACAATCCCGGCCCAAATTGTTCGGTTTTCCGAGTCGTGCATTTTCCATCACCTGCAAAGTCGATTTCGTTCAGGACCTGAGCTGAGTTGTCCTGAGCCTAAGATGGCCATGAACTAAAATAGCCAAAAAAATAACCCGGGAACAAGCCCGGGTTGGTTGGATTGATTGTTTCGCGAACGAAAATCAACGACCAGTCACAAGGGGACTGCCGGGCGAAACATCCTGAATGACCTTCGATTTAGCAACATCACTGGCCAATGCACGATTCGCTACGCTCATCTGCTGGAACTTCTGGCGAAGGGAGGTGAGTTGGGCGAGCAAATCGGAGTTATTCTTCTTCTCTTTCTCGACTTCGGCAATGGTCGCGGCCAGCTTTGTCTGATCCAAAGCGACTTCTTTTTTCCGAACGGCGATATTGTTTTCGGTATCTACGCGGCCAATCTCTAAAGTATCCAGCAAGCCTTCAAGTCGCAGAAGACTTTCCTGAGTTTCCGCAAGTGCTTTGACCTGATCGTTATATTCAAGTCTCAAAATCGTTCGATAGTTGTCGGTGACGAGGTGGGTGTCTTCCACATCGTTTTCAGCCTTACGCAACTCTTCTGTAGAGTTTTTGAGCTTTGTTCGTAAATCTTCCAAAGATTTATCGCCAGCGATCACAGCATTGCCGTAATTGGAGTTCAGGCGTGCCACCATGGACATCAGCCCAAACCATACGATCGTCAGCAGGGTGACAAGCACCACCAACACTTTTCCACCGGTGCTCATGGCCGTGATCGCTCCCTATCGAGTGAAGGGCACCAAAAATACGTTCTTCTCTTTTCAATATAACTTGCCTTCCCAAAAGAAGCAAACTGGTGGCCAAGGCGAATTCTAAAAATTGGGAATTCCAAGCACATTAAAGGGCTTGGGTAAGACAGGCTAAACGCTTCGCTCGTTTCAGCTCGAAGGTCAAGCCCACACGATTTCCACCTAACCTTATGATACATAAGCATTAACGAATCCAATCCAGCAAGATCTCGCTGAAACAGAGATCGGGACGGGAATACCGAGGTTGACGATTATCCGGATTTGTCCGAAATTAGGGCCATTCCTCAAAGTTGGAATCGGCACATGGCTTTCCCGGGAAATCAATCGACTCATGAGCAACGAAAATTCTTCTCCAGAGGCTAATTCGCCAAGAGTTGTCAAGGTTGGCTCTGTGAACGTCGGTTCTGGCCATGGGCTGGCTCTGATCGCAGGGCCTTGCGTGATGGAGCCGGGCGGAATGACCGAATTCCTGGCTCGTGAACTACTTGCAATCTGCCAGAGCCTTGGGGTTCCCCTGATTTTTAAAGCCTCGTTTGACAAGGCGAACCGGACCTCGAAATCGAGCTTCCGGGGGCCTGGTATCGAGGCTGGCCTGGACGTTTTCAGGGCAATCAAATCGGAGACAGGTCTGCCCGTAACCACCGATGTTCATGAGCCAAGCCAGGCAGATCAGATCGCGCAAGTGGTTGATCTTCTGCAGGTTCCAGCATTTCTGGCACGTCAGACAGATCTCTTGGAAGCATGTGCCGCAACTGGCCGACCGATCAACGTCAAGAAGGGCCAGTTCATGGCCCCCTGGGATATGGCCCATGTGGTTGCAAAGATTGACTCAGCAGGTGGTTCAGGCGTGATGCTCACGGAACGTGGAACCACTTTTGGATACGGCCGGTTGGTGAACGACATGCGTGCCATCCCTTGGATGAAGATGACTGGAGCCCCGGTCGTGTTTGACGCAACTCATTCTGTTCAGCTTCCAAGTGCTGGACAAGGCGTAACTTCAGGCGAACGGGAGATGGTCCCATTCCTGGCCAGATCGGCTGTGGCAGCCGGATGTGATGCCGTTTTTCTAGAAGTTCACCCAGAGCCTGACAAAGCTCTTTCTGATGGGCCTAATGCATTACATCTTAAAGATTTAGAAGGCCTGTTAAAGCAGCTTCTGGCGATTCGTGCCGCATTGGGCTAAACCAGCTCGATTTAGGCTGAGTCTCCTGAAGACTTTGCTTTTTTACGCTGAGCCGCCAGCTTGAAATGAGGTCCGTGAATCGCGGACTTGTGCACAGAAGGGTTTGGCTGTTCGCCTAGCAATCGTCTGGAACGCAGAGCGTAAAGCCAGCCCAGGCAAATTAATACGTCTAAGAAGATCGGCATCCAAAGCGAACCAGCGCTTTCAATGCCTTTTAAAATCATCTCAGGGCTTGACTTAGCGACTGACCAGACAAGCCAGGGCCATGTCAGCAAGACCGCCCAGACCAGCTTTTTCGACCAGGATATGGAACGCATGACGACTTGCTCCCCACAAGATGGTCGTCAAAATGACTTAGTAGATGGATATTTTCATGATCGACTTTTCTTTCGTAAACCTTTGACTTAATGTCTGAAAATGACAAATTTAACGATTACACCGACGGCTGATCGTCACCTTGCTCGTGACTGCTGCTCTTGATCCGTTTGAGCCACCGGCCCGGCTTGCGAGGCCAACGGTTCCGACCAAAATCGGCCATGACTGTCTCGAATTGTTGTTGTGTCATGCAGGTTAGAATCACTTGATCCTGCTCGATCAAAACCACGGGCGCATCGCCATAAACAGTTATATAGGAAGCGGATCCGTCTTGCTTTACACCCAGCTTCCGGCATGATCGAAGCATGTCGGCCCAAGGCGGGTCGGAGGTTTGGGATTCTGAATCGACCTGAAAACGCTCTTGGAATCGTTGTCGTGCATGACGACTGACCTGATACCCTGAAAGGTTGTAAATCCCATGCCTGCCTGATATCTCTGATTTCTTTCCATCAGATTCCATGGCACTTGCTCCACTTTTTACGAACCGATCAGGTTGGACGCTCACCTATAATAAGGAAGTTAGCGTTTCGGTTTCTATCCAGCAAGTTCGCCAGCCATATCTATAGAATGACCATGAATATCGTAACTTTGCAAGAATCAACCGAAGCACTTCGCAAGCCATTATTGAATCATGAAGTGTATGGCCAACTCGGTTTGCCAAACTCCATCCAGCGCTTCATGGAGCTTCACGTTTACGCGGTCTGGGACTTCATGAGTCTGCTGAAAGCTCTTCAGCAGCAACTGACTTGTGTGACCACTCCCTGGGTTCCACCTGCGGATCCGATTGCGGCACGCATGATCAACCAAATTGTGGTGGGTGAAGAGTCTGACCTCGATACGGAAGGCCAACCCTCCAGCCACTTCGATCTCTACCTTCAAGCGATGGAGCAAGTCGGGGCTGATACTTCGAAGACCCTGATCTTAGTCGATAAACTAAGAACTGGCAATGACTTGGAAACAGCGATGAGCGAGGCTGAAGTTCCTGCGGCTGCCCGCGATTTCATGAGAGTGACTTTCCAGATCATCGAGTCGGGCGAGCTTCCGTCGATCGCATCTGCCTTTACGATTGGCCGGGAAAATTTGATTCCTGGGATCTTCCGAGGCATCGTTGCCGGTTTGCAGGAGCGTGGGAATCTCGATACAGATCGATTTCTCTACTACCTGGATCGTCACATCGGGCTTGATGAAGATGAGCATGGCCCCTTGGCGTTTAAAATTCTCGAGCGACTTTGTGGCGATTCGAAAGCACGTTGGGATCAGGCACAAAACGCGGCATTGATGACGCTTGAGGCACGAATCCAACTCTGGAACGCCATTAGCCTGAGCATCACCAAGTCTTGATTCGACCTCTGGCAACTCCGAATTCCCGGCAACTTCGTCACAGATTTCGATCAGGAAATGACGCATGGGTCTCGCCGAATCGTCGTGAAGTTGTCAAAATAGACTAAACAGAAATTCCAGCCACAGCAACTATTGCATCTCCACCTTCCAGTTGGCAGTGGCGTTCGGATCCCAGTTCCGTCAAACCGAGAAATTGCACCGTGATCCTACTCAAATCCGCTTACCCTGGTATCGTCTTCGTGGGATTTTTCATCGCCATTGGCTTCACTGGCTGTGGTGTTGAAAAACCAAAATCAGCGGTTCCGAAGCAACCAACAGGTGTGATCACCAGATCTGGCGTAGGCCGGGATGGTACTTCCGGAGCCGGTACGACCATCGAGCTTTCGAACCAGAAATCTGTCACAGAGACCGATTCCACGGCTCCAGAGGTCGTTCAACAAGCGGCCATTTTAGACAGTGTTCTGCGCCTTCTGACCACGGCTGGAACCAATCCCGGTGGCGACAATTTCACGATCGCAACCGAGCAACTCAACCAATACTTCAACCGGAATGCCACCGGTGCTGAGTTCACCCTGAATCAGCCGACTCTGGAATATCTGACCACAATCCAGATCCCTGATACGGCCATTAAAGCCTTGCAGGAACCGAAGTTCAGTATCCGTGATGCCCGCCATATTGAAGACTGCATGATGTATTATGGACTTGCCAACCGGATCGCCGGGAATGGCGACGACCTGACAAGACTGCGCCGGATTTTCGAATGGACTTGTCGTAATGTCATGCTCGTACCAGCCGGTTCGCTCGCCCCTCCAGGCAAAAATCAGCAGGCTCAGGCCAGACCCTACGACTGCATTCTGCGTGGGATGGGATCCGAGGTGACTCCTGCCTGGGCTGAAAGAACCTGGCTTTTTATGTCACTGGCTCGCCAGATTCGTATTGACGTGGGGATTCTTGTCAGCTCTCGTGCCCCTAACCAGTGGCTAAGTTTGGCTTTAGTCGATGGCAAGCCTTATCTGTTTGATTGTCGTGTAGGTCGCCCCATCCTTTCCGTGGACGGCTCGACAGTGGCCACCCTTGAGGAAGCCATTCGCGACCCCCGAATCATGGCTGCCATGCAGCTTGCAGGCTCTGAACCTTATGGCCCAAATAACGCTGATTTGGCCGCTGGGGAGTTGAATATTCTGGCAGATTTGGCCACAGGCTACCTCTCACCCAGAATGAGACTGCTCGAACAGCGTCTGGCAGGCAAGAACCGGATGATTTTATTCCGCGATGTCGCCGACCTGCGTGCGGAATTCTTCAAGGTTCTGAAGCCAAGGCTCAAAGATGTAAGACTTTGGGAACTTCCGCTTGAGGTGGAAGCCCTGCTCTTCTCCAACCCTGAGTTCGTACAGGCTTCCCAATTCCCTCTGCAGATTTTTGACTTCAAGCTCCCGCTGCTGGCTGCTAGAACGGATCAATTACGAGGCGAATCGGTGGACGCCCTCCAAAAGCTCGTCAATATGCGATTCGCTGAAAACGCTGTCTTGCGCGACAAAGTCACTCCAATCTCCAGTGGTCTTCAGAAAATCATTGACATCTACAGCACCTACTTTCTTGGTCTGGCTTACCTGGAGAACAGTTACAACCGGAGTGCAACTGAATCAGAACAAAAGCAGGCGGACTTAAAGCAAGCCAGGTTCTTCTTCAATGAAACCCTCAGACTCACGCCTGAGCCAACCCCTGAACGGCCGTTCTTTTACATGTTTCGCTGGGGAGCCGCTTCGAACATTGGCCTGATTGCACAAGAGGCCGGCGAATTGCCAACAGCCATTCGATACCTGAGTGCAAGCTATCCAACCGCCCAAGGTTACGGAAACCTTCTGACAGCGACGTCGAATGTCTGGGCCGATCCATTTGGAGCCTCCCCTGCACCATTGCCACCCGCTCCGGAAGATAAGAATCAGCCAGCAAATACGGGGGCCCAAGATGTTTTCAACACAGCCCCCGCAACCCCTCCAACCGCCCCTGCAAATCGTCCGTTGCCTGGCCTTGGAGGTGCTCCGTTAAACATCCCTGGCCCTCAAGGCCGCCCTTCATTGCCAACTGGTGGCCCTCGACCTGTCGGGCCAGGTGGGGCATTTCCAGGTGGAATCAACAAACCTTGATTCAGTCCTGATACATGACCGATTCATCATAGGCCCAACAATCTAAAGTTGGCCTATGAATCGGACATGATAATGATTTCGTCTTTAAATCGGAATATTCCGAAGATATCATAATCTCATACGTCAGGCTTTGAATAATCAAGCATTGAACTCACTTGGCACTCATCTAAACTTAGAGTTCTCAGGAGATTGTCCCATTCATAGTGGAAGGTTGAAAGTCGGTGGCGGACAAAGACTCGATGATAACGTATCATCGGGAGTACGAATCTTCCCTTGTCCCTGGAGCCACCACCGATGCCTAAAAACTACCAAGTCGTCCACACGAACGACA
>CAMCFM010000282.1 GCA_945874095.1 Candidatus Kuenenia stuttgartensis | reverse complement strand
GGTAAATGTGATGCCGATTCGTGCGATGACCTCTCCCAGTGGATTGAACCGTGCTGAAGTGTCGCCCAGCCGCGTCTTCTCTGTGCTCCGCCGACAATCTTGATCCCTCGAAGAACTAAATCGTCGGCATCTCCATCGTCAAAACAGAGGAACGGCGAATTCGCGACTGAACCAGTGGCTTGGCCAGATTCAACGCCAGCAGCTGCCACTTGACGACGCTGCAGATTGGCACCGTCTGAAGCCATAAGTCCTGAAATTGCATCATGAATCGCCTGATAAAGTACGCGTGCGCTGACTGCCCACGCATGATTCGATGGAACCACAATGGCATAAGTCAGATCCCCATCGTGCCAGATCGCACCCCCACCAGTCGGGCGACGCACTACGGCCACGTTTTCCCAGGGAGTTTTTAACTGCTCAGGCAATTCTTTCCAGGTCTGAAAATAGCCAAGCGAAAGTGTCGGTGCAGACCACGTATAGGTCCTCAGCCAGATCGTATCAGGCGTTTCATGGGCGTGATCCAGCAGGGCAAGGTCGAAACCCATCTGCGTCGCCCCGTCGGCGTGCATCGTGGGCAGCACATTCAGGTTGTATTTCGAACGCATTTGCATGTGACTCATTTCGATTGTCAGTTTGCCCGCCAACGCAGAACCGGGTTTTTCGCCGCCTGAACCTCGTCGGGCCTGTCCACAGGTGTGGTCACAGGGGCCGCGTGCAGGACTTCAGGAGACTCTGATGCGATGGCTCGCATGGCTGTTATGAACTGGTCAAGCGTCTGTTTTGACTCACTCTCGGTCGGCTCGATCATCAAAGCCTCCGCGATAATGAGCGGGAAATAGACAGTCGGGGCGTGGAATCCGTAGTCCAGTAACCGCTTCGCAATATCCATCGCCCGAACGCCCTTCTCGCGGGACATCGCCCGGGCACTCGCCACAAATTCGTGCATGCAGCGGTCGCCCATCGGCACAGGATAAACGTCCTTAAGATTTGCCAGTAAATAGTTTGCGTTTAAAACAGCCATTTCGGAAATGTTCTTCAGGCCATCCGGCCCCTGGCTTCTGATATAAGCCCAGGCACGTACCAGAACGCCCACATTCCCGAACGTGGCACGCACCCGTCCAATGCTCTCCGGACGATTGAAATCCAGCTCATACAAGCCGTTCCCGTTTTTTACGACCATCGGTGACGGCAGGAACTTGGCCAGATGTTCGCGCACAGCGATCGGCCCTGCGCCCGGGCCTCCTCCACCGTGAGGCCCTGAGAATGTCTTGTGGGGGTTGTAGTGCATCAAATCCGCGCCCATGTCGCCGGGGCGGACCACGCCCAGAATGGCGTTCATGTTGGCTCCGTCCAGATACATCAACGCACCTTTCTCACGCAACATGCTGGAAATGGTGCTGATCTGGTGGTCGAACAGACCCGCCGTGTTTGGGTTGGTGATCATGAAAACAGCTGTCTGATCGTTCAGTTTGGCTTTCAGATCTTCCAGATCAACCAGCCCATTAGCACCACTTTTGACGGTCACGGCGTCGAAGCCCGCGATGTGTGCCGACGATGGGTTGGTCCCATGAGCACTATCAGGCACCAGCACATTGGCACGCTTTTCGCCGATACTGCGGAAGTGGGCGGCTGCCACCAGAAGGGCTGTCAACTCTCCATGTGCTCCGGCGGCTGGCTGAAGCGATACCGCGTGCAGGCCCGCAATTTCCGCCAGATAATTTTGGAGTTCGTAAAGCACTTCCAGCAGGCCTTGGACTGAACTGGCAGGCTGATACGGATGCACTGATGCAAAGCCCGGCAGTGAGGCAATCCGCTCATTCCGCTTCGGGTTGTACTTCATCGTACATGAGCCAAGCGGATAGAAGTTCTTGTCGATCGCAAAGTTGAGCTGAGAAAGTCGTACGTAATGACGAACCACCGAAAGCTCGTCAAGCTCGGGCAGGCTCGGAGGCTTGTCAGCCAGAAACTGCTCGGGAATCAAGCTGCTGATCGGGTTGGAACCTTCTGGAGTCGCAGCCAGAACGCTTGATTTGCGCCCAGTTCGAGATTGTTCGAAGAGCAGGGGAGGTGGGCCGCTGGGTTCCATAAGGCTTTTCATCCGTTCAATTTATAGGAAGTGAGAGTTTCCAGGGCCCGTTTTCAAACGCTTGCCAGAGCCACTTCCAACGCCAGTGCCAGAGCTTGTATATCGGAATCCGTGCGTTTCTCTGTGACGGCCACCAGTAGGTCGTTGGGGCGATCGGGATAGTAGTCGGATAGAGGTATGCCTGCCAGAACTCCTTGATCGCGTGCTCTTTGGGCCACGATGGCAGCCTTACGGGTCGGCTCAAACCGAACCACAAATTCGCGGAAGAAAGGTCCGTCCAGTACCCGCTCCACACCCGGAATCTGGGCCAGCCGTGCCGCTGCCTTGTGCGCCTGTCGTGCCGAAGTTTCTGCCACCTGGCGAAATCCACCAGGGCCGAGATCTGCCAGGTAAATGGCGGCTCTTAATGCCATTAAACCTTGATTTGTACAGATGTTGGATGTCGCCTTCTCGCGACGGATGTGCTGCTCGCGGGTCTGCAGGGTCAGCGTGTAGCAGCGTTTGCCCTTGCGGTCTACTGTTTCGCCTACCAGCCGACCCGGCATTTTTCGCATGAACTCTGAACGGCACGCAAAAAGGCCAAGGCTCGGCCCTCCAAAGCTCAGAATGTTGCCCAGAGATTGCCCCTCAGCCACTACGATATCAGCCCCATAAGAGCCAGGGTTTTTAAGTAGCCCCAAGCTGATCGGGTCCACGCTCATGATGGCCAGTGCGCCCTTGCCCTGAGCCAGTTTGACGAGCGATTCCGCATCCTCCAGATTCCCGAAAAAGTTCGGGTGCTGGATCACGACCGCCGCTGTATCGTCAGTAAGGGCCTCGGCAATGTCCTCCGGACGTGTTCTCTGATTCACACTTGGAACCACGACCAGTTCGGCCTCAAGGTTTTTCAGATAGGTGGCCAGAGTCTGGCGATGTTCCGGATGAACTGCATCCGACATCACAATCCGGCCCAGTCGGCCGGTGGTCGTCATGGCCAGAAATGCTGCCTCAACCACGGCTGTCGCACATTCATAGAGGCTGGCGTTGGCCAGGTCCATTCCCGTGAGTTCGGCAACCAGTGTCTGAAACTCGAAGATCGCTTGCAGAGTTCCCTGACTTGCTTCTGCCTGATATGGCGTATATGCCGTATAGAATTCGCTCCGGCCTGCCAGTTGATCCACCAGAGCCGGTATGAAATGGTCGTAAAATCCGCCCCCCATGAAGCAGATTTCGGTGCCGGCGGACTGATTCCTGCCAGCGATTTCTGACGCATATCGGGTCAGCTCCAGCTCGTTCATGGAGGCTGGAATATCCAGAGGCCGGTTCAGCCGATTGGCCTCCGGCACGGTCTCAAACAGCTCTTCAACACGAGCCACACCGACTGCGGCAAGCATCTCAGCCAGGTCTTCAGGCGTATGTGGCGTGTAGGCCATGACTTTGCTCACCCTTTTCATCCAAAAATGGCTTCGGCCTGTCAGTCAGTCAAAGTCCGCAACGGAACCACTTACTCTATTTAGAACCTAAAAATGATCGAAACCGGCCACGGCTTTGGTGTAGTCGTCAGCCGACATCATCGCGGCGACATCGGCGGCGTTATCAGGCTTGATTTTGACGAGCCAGC
Source organism: Candidatus Kuenenia stuttgartensis (assembly GCA_945874095.1). Taxonomy (GTDB): domain Bacteria; phylum Planctomycetota; class Planctomycetia; order Isosphaerales; family Isosphaeraceae; genus QWQI01. Next base: position 2,636 of record CAMCFM010000282.1, on the reverse strand, counting down.
CCGATCCATAGGGATCGTTCGATAGCTTCGAAAGGTCCGCCACAACAGCGGCATTGACTTCGAGAACTTCGCCTGCAATCGGGGCATAAATGTCGTTGACAGACTTCACGCTCTCCACCTCTCCCAACCGCCCGCCGGTCTTCACCTTGGAGCCGGGTTTGGCCAGGTCGATCACGATCAGGTCCGTAAGCTGTTCGACAGCGAATGCCGAAAGGCCAATGGTGGCTGTATCGCCTTCAAGACGAACCCATTCGTGTGTTTCAGCGTATCGTAAATCCGTCGGAAAATTTGACATCTTTGTATGGATTTCCATAATCATGGATGAAAGAGATGGCCCGTTGCCTTAAGTATACAAGATTTAGGCTCAGGCCGGAAATAACTTCCGCTTTAAGCCAGCATATGTGTTAGCGCCCTGCAGCTGTTTCTAGCCGGTCTTGGCGCTAGCCCCGGTTCCGCACGTCCAACCCAACCGGGGCTAGCGCCAAGACCGGCTAGATAAATCCACCCGAATCCTACACAGAGTTACGATGGGATGAATCCCGTCTTTTCTATGGTGAACCATCAATTTATCGAGACAACTCCGTTTCGTAATAACGATTTAACCTATTTGAAGGTAAGTGGTTGCGTAGTAGTGCGGGTGAATCCCGCCTGCCTCCCTCCGGCTGGTTTTAAACCGGAAGTTATTTTCTAATTATTCCAAGGTATCGCCCGACCTTGATTTCATTTTCTTCTATAAAATGGCAGCTTCACCACTTCTGCCGCCACCACGGTGCCTCGGATATCCACGCTCACTGCTCCATCGGCTGGCGGCCATGCGATCGACCACTCGATAAGAGCCATGGCGATCGGCTTCTGCAATGTCGGCGAAAATGTCCCGCTAGTAACTTCGCCCACAGGCTTTCCGTCAACCATCACGATCGATCCTTGCCGAGCAGGCCTTTTATCGACCAAAATCAGCCCAACTCTTCGTCTGGATGGAGCTGTCGAGATCCGTTCCAACTCCAATCGGCCTCCGAAATCGCCCTTCCCAAGTTTCACAAAACTCCCCAAACCGGCTGAGTAAGGGTCGATGGACGTCGAAAGCTCGTGCCCATAAAGTGGCATCCCTGCTTCCAGTCGCAGCGTGTCGCGTGCCCCAAGGCCGCATGGTACGGCACCTTCTGCCACAAGTTCTGACCAGGCAGATTCCGCTAATTCGGCGGGTAGAATCCACTCAAAACCATCCTCGCCGGTATATCCGGTCCGGCTCAGGCGTGAAGGGTGGCCTTGATAGAGAAAATCCTTGAAGTGGTAATATTTGATCTGATCAGCACTTGGATCGATTTTCCGTTGGGTCAGGCCTAAGGCCTCAGGGCCCTGAATGGCGATCATGGCCGTTTGTTCGGTGGTGTCGTCAATCCGGGCCAGATATTTATTGAGCTTATGCAGACACTCCAGAACGGCCTCGCGGTTCGAGGCATTGCAGACCATCGCCCAGCGGTCGGAATACATGCGGTAAACCAATACATCGTCGATGGTTCCGCCAAGGTCGTCGCAGATCAGGCTGTACTGGATCTGGTTGTTGCCTAACAGGTTCACGTCATTCACGGTGGCTCGTTGAAGCAGATCCATCGCCTGCTCGCCCTGAAATTCGAGCCGGCCCATGTGACTGACATCAAACAGGCCAACCTTCGTACGGACGGCTTCATGTTCCACCATGATCGAATGATACTGCACGGGCATGGACCAGCCCGCAAAGTCGACCAGACGTCCCTGATGAGCTTTGTGCCATTCATGAAGCGGCGTTGTTTTGGGCGTATTCATGGTTTTTATGGATCTTCTGTCAGTTATGAACAGGCATCAAAAAAGAGCGTACAACGCCTCACATTAGATCTAAGTTTAGTGGAATACCCACAGAAAAGCACCTGATTTCAGTTTGAATGTGAAGGAACAGGCGAGAAATCACCTCCGGTTTTGGGGTGCTTGGGCTCCTGAGGAGACATTTATTAAAAGGTAAGTCCGAAGGACATCAAGAGCCCGAACCTGATGTGTTTCCTCGCTTGGTCTCCGGATCACTCCTTCAAATCCCATGGCGGACCGCTCGGAGTAGAAATCTGAAAATATTTCACAAAAAGGTTTGCTTTGATCTTGAGATTTTCGATATACTGTAGAAGTACCAAAAACAAAAATCTGGTGTATCGGACTTTCTTGAGCAGGCATTCGCCTCCAACGTCAACTCTCTTACGTTGCGTGCCAATTGCTCTGAAATCTGATCGTTGCTTAATGAGTTTTCCCAGAATCTCTGGGATACTTATTCAAGCCACAGGTTTATTGTCTCATCTATCATTCAAGGATATTAATCAGATGGCTTCTAAAACCTTCCTAGGTTCCATGCTTTCGTTCTCGCTGGTTGCAGTTTGCGGTTTCGTTGGGTGTGGTGGTGAAGCTGACAATACAACGACCGCCGCTCCTCCACAGTCCTCAGCCGCCAAAGCTGCAAACGATGCCTATGTAAATTCTGCTGGCAAAGATGTCATGCAATCCAAAACCAAGGGTGCGTCCAAAGCTGCTGCCAAGCCTGCTGAAGTTAAAGCTGAGCCTAAGGCCGATGCCAAGCCTGCTGCTGATGCGCCTAAGTAAGTCGTTGGTTCTCCCTT
>CAMCFM010000281.1 GCA_945874095.1 Candidatus Kuenenia stuttgartensis | reverse complement strand
CAAAGGCATAAATTCTTTGCGTCCAACCTGCATGCTATAAAGCACAATCATGGCAACAAGGCCGATGGACATGAATAATTGAGGGAAAAAGAAAATCCCTTCAGCCTTATAAATCCAAAGCAGCAGGCTTTCCTGTTGAGGCGGAGCCGTGGGAGTATTGGTTGATGGAGCAGGTGCAGAAGGGGCTACCGCAGGTGCGGCTTCAGTATTTGCGGCAGGAACTTGGGCCGGAGCAGGATCTGGAGTGACTACTTTAGCAGGTTCAGCCGCTTTTGTGGCAGGAGGTTGAGCTGTTTTGGCTGGCTCCTGAGCCATTGCAACTGAGGTGAATACAATGAGAGTTAAAAGTGCAGTAAGGAATCTTGGAATCTGACGGAATCGCGACATTGCGAATGACTCCCGGATCGATATGGAATTGAGGTGGGATTGTTCGAAAGAGTTGTACTTGAAGTGAAGACGGATCATGGCTTGGTTACGCCTTGGGCTTTTTTCAGCCATGGGCTGCGTGGATAGGCTGAGGCGAGTTTATTGAGTGATTGTTCAGCGCGATCAGGCTTTTCCAGAATCCGCCAGAGTTGAGTGATTGCAGAAAGGGCTCTGGCGTGTTCGTCAGCGGCCTTGTCGTAAAGGATTTCCGTGTGGAGATATGCAATCATGGCATCTTTGGGCTTGCCGGCAGCTCTTAGACAGTCTCCAAGGGCGTTGTAAGCTGGTGCCAGTGAAGAAATGTCCTCAGGGGAAGTGGATTCAATCAAAGTTCTGGCCTGTTTTTCAGCTTCTGCGAAGTTTTTCTGGCCGACGAGCGCGTTGATCTGGACGGATTGGGCGATGCGCTCGAGTTCCGAATTCTTAGGGATTTGTGATTTTGTAGAAGCGAGTAATTTCAATGCATCGTCGGGCTTGCCCCGATCTGTTAGCAATCCAGCCCTCAAAACGTTCGAACGGGCTTGGGCACCTGGAATCTTTGACATGTCGGCTAGCACTGAGTCGACTTTTGCGGGATCAGAACCGCTTCTGACAAGATTCAGGAGCTGTTCAGAGGCATCTGGAGTATGCCTTGATGAGGGGTTGGATTTCACGAAATCCTGAAGCGCGTCGATGGCTTCTGGAGTTTTTTTGTCGTCTGACAAGCTGGCTTCAGCAAGTGCGGATGCATATCGGAATTTTACGAGTTGCAATACGAAGGGCCGGACTCCACTTGCATTCGATGCCCTTTTATAACTCTCAAGAGCTGCCATATAGTCGCCCGACTTTTCTCTCTGTTTTGCCTCAAAAAAAGCTGCGGGTGTATTGGCATAATCAATGTTCGCAAGGTCATCGACCATAATGGTTTCTGTTTTGCCAGAGACCGTTATTTTAATTTCGCGAGGGGATTCGCTCTGAATTGTTCCACGAATGATCTTGCCAGTTGTTTGACCAGTCATTGGTTTTAATTGAATTTCGTCGGTCTGTGCATTGGCTTTAGACGATATTGCCAGGATTAAAACCAGCAGGCTGAAAAAACGGATCATGAGCGTTTTAAGTTTAAACCATTTCATAGTCATGACTTTACTCCAGTTTTTTTAGGTGTAGTCGAACTTGACAAGCGTTTGATTTCCGATTCGATTGCGGATTTCCATTCAGGAGGAATTTTTGTTCCACCAAGTCTGAGAATTCCAGCCAGGGTCTGTTTGGCAGTCGATGATTTCCCTTGTTTTTCAAGGCTATGGGCGACTTCAATCCACGACTCATAATATTCAGAGGGGCGTGGTGTCAGGCTCCCAAGACGGGTGGCTAGTGTTCGCCAGTGCACAAATGCGTCTGAGGATTTGCCTGAATCTTCGAGCAATCGGCCTTGTTCCATCATGAGAGGCAAAAGGTTGGGGTTTTTCGCCTTAAGTGACATTAAAGTTGAATTGGCTTGCTGGAATTGGCCCGATTTTCTGGCTGCTTCAGCCGTTTTGATCAGGGTGCGTGTGATGCGCTGAGCATTGGCGGGATCGCGTTCAAAACTTTCTTGCTTTATATATTTTGAATGGATCTGATCAAACGTGGCCAGAGCCGCTGCCGGCTGATTATTTTCGAGTTGGGCTTCAGCGACCCATTGAAGTGCTTGCCAGGAATCGCCAGCTTTGCTTCCAGCCAGAGACTTCAGGAAAGACTGGTAAGATTGACGAACACGTACAAGCCGGCCATCACTTTTGGCTTGCAGTTCTTTCATTTCATCTTGAATGGATTGACCGAGCTGGAAATACAATGACGAGAGTTCGTCGGCATTTTGGCCTGATTTTTCGGCTTTCTGGAGATCATTTAAAGCTTGGTCAAGTTGGTCGGATGCGATCAGAGCCCGAACTTTTGTGCGTCGAAATCGTGACTGAAGTTCAGCAGGTGCTTGATTGACATGAGATTCGGATTCGTTGAGAATGGTGATGGATTCTGCCGGGTTTCCTATAATAATCAGGGCATCCGCCAGATCAAGACGGGTGCCAATCAATTTGAGGTCTTCGTCAGGAACACCACTTTTTGATCGGATTTCGATCGATTTTCGGAATGCAGCGATGGCGTCTGTTACATTTTTATCGACTTCTGTTTTTGCATCCTCTTTATTCAGAGACTGACTTTTACGCCAAAGCACCAGGCCCAGTTTGGCCTGAGCATCGCCAAACTGTTCGGAGGTCGGCGGGATTGCATTAAGGGCTTTGGCAGCATCGTCGTATCGGCCTTGCCCGCGTGCGATTTCGGCCATGGTGATTCGTGAGGAATCTGACTGAGGGGTATCAGGCCAGGTCTTCGTGATAAAAACGGCCAGTTCTGTGAGTCGATTGAGGTCGGATGCCGGATCAACAGATTTCATGTCATTATAAGCGTAAGTCATTGCAGCACAGGCGACTTCTGCGGAATTGGCAGACAGGGCGATACTGGGGTATCGGCGTGCGATGTGGTTGCCGAGGACATAGGCTTCATAGTATTGTTCGGAGCGGAATAAGGCGACGGTCTGGAAATATCGGGCTTTGACATAATTTGGAATATCTTTCGCGGACTGCGATTTCGATGCTGCTGCCTCAAAGCATTTCTCAGCTCTTGACCAATCCTTTAATTCCAGAGATTCCTGGCCGGCTGCCATGGCGGCTGTCAAGTCAAGCCTTGAAGGATTGATTTCAGGTCCAGATTTACGAATCTGATTTAATAGTTTTCGAGCTTCAGCCTGATGTCTTGAATAGACACGAACGACGCTACTGAGACGTTCGCGAGCCACTCTTTCGCCTGCCGATTTCTCTTTGGTGGCGGCCTTGGGGAATTGTAAAATGATATTTCGGGCCAATTCTAGCTGAACGCCGAGCCCATCGTCTGTTCTGGCTTGATCTGGGTATGTGCTGAGCCAGCGGTTGGCTTCATCGGCGGCCAGTGCAAAATCTCCACGGTCACGATAGGCTAGCAGACGAAAATACATGGCCCTGCGTTTGATGGATTTTAATGCCTGGTCAGCCTGATCAATCAATTCGCCGTAAATACCCGAAGCTTCAGGAAGTTTACCGAGTTCTTGAAGGCACTTGGCTTGCCAGAGGCGAGCGTTTTGGCCAGCAATCTGCTGACGATTCTGTTCGTATAACTTCTGAAGGATTTCATTTGCCTGGGTCAGCTTTTTCTTGCGTTCATCGGATTTGTCAGGCCAGGTCTGAGCTTCTTCGTAGTCGATCAAGGCGGATTGCAATTGTGCGTTGAGCCGATCGAGTTGGGTCGATTCAAATTCAGGGCGACGTGGATCGTCAGGTAATACGGGTAATTTGAATGTCTTTTCGCGTTTTAAGAGACTATCTATTAAAGATGAGTTGTATTTGCGTGCTTCGCTGAGTTGTTCCCTGGACTGTTTGAGGAGGACTTCAGCCTGGCTTGGGGTGGGCTGATCTTGAGAATCCACTAACAGCAGGTGTGCCAATTCGATCACAGCTTTGACTTGGATCAGGCGGGCGTTTACAGATTCGTCGGTGGCTCCCATGGTTGAGATTGACCGATCCATTTCGGTCACGGATTTCTCCAAAAGTCCGCGACGTTTACTGAGATCAATCTGAACACTGGCTTCTTCAAATTTAGAGCGTGCTTTCAGCCAGTCGATTCTTTTGGAATCGATTTTTTTGAGTGTATTCAATTCCGCCAGATAATCATCGGCAAGGTCGTAATAACCACGAGCCCAAAGGCCGTCGAGAAATTGTTCCTCACCCTTTTTAGAGGAAGCGGATGATGGGTCCGTTTTTTTGGTTGCTTGAGCCTCTAGCGGTTTCTGGGAAAGTAAAGCGATGAGGATGCAGAAGCGAAAAAGTTTAGCCGCAGCACGAATGGAGCGGTCGGGGGAGGGCGATATTTGGAAGTTCATGCCGGTTTCTCTGTGTGAGGTGGGCTGAATCAACCGAGATTTTTGGATCAGGAGATGAATGGAGCTCATTGGACTTTATCATAACCTGTCGGAGTGATGGACATAAAGCCCTTGTGGTCTGGAAAAAAACAGGAAGCCGAGAAAGTCGATTCCTGCCGTTGCCCTGTCTCTCAATTCCGGCTAGACTGAGTCGCGATAGAGTGGTTGGTCAGTCCGGCGGAAGGGCTTGCCACTTTGCTCTTGTTCCACATGACACAAAACTAGATTATGCAAGACATTGGGTCAATCTGTGCCCAAGTTGCAAGAGGTTCAGGAATCGACCATGTCGCAAGAATTCTTCCCGGGTATTTCCAAGATCGCATTTGGTGGGCCTAAGTCTCGTAATCCACTTGAGTTCAAGCACTATAACGATGATGAGCTGGTGGGTGGCAAGACGATGCGCGACCACTTGCGTTTTTCAGTCGTCTATTGGCATACGTTCTCAAATCCACTTGGTGACCCATTTGGTGCGGGAACAGCCGTAAGGCCATGGGAAGACGGTACAAACTCGGTCGCAAATGCTCAGCGAAGGGCTCGGATGGCCTTCGAGTTTATCTCGAAACTGGGAGCGCCTTACTATGCGTTCCATGACCGTGACGTTTCCCCTGAGGGGAAGAATCTGACGGAAAGCCATAAGAATTTTGACGAAGTTGCCAAAGTTCTCAAAGAAGAGCAGCAGAGGACTGGAATCAAGCTTCTGTGGGGCACCGCGAATTTGTTCACGCACCCTCGATACAATCAGGGAGCATCGACAAGCCCAAATGTGGAAGTGTTTGCGATGGCGGCTTCGCAGGTCAAAAAGGCCATGGAAGTGACGCATGATCTTGGTGGTGAGGGCTATACGTTCTGGGGAGGCCGTGAAGGCTACCAGACCATGCTCAACACGAATATGAAACGCGAGCTGGATCACCTGGCCCGGTTTCTGCATATGGCAGTGGATTACAAGAAAGCGATTGGCTTTACAGGCCAGTTTTATATTGAGCCGAAGCCGAAGGAGCCGACCAAGCACCAGTATGACTCGGACGCAGCGGCGTGCTTGAACTTCTTGCGGACCTATGACTTAATGGACCACTTCAAGCTGAATTTGGAGACGAATCACGCCACACTGGCTGGTCACGAAATGCTCCACGAATTGACAGTGGCTGTGGATTCAGGCGCGTTGGGCTCGATCGATGCAAATACGGGTGATCCGATGCTTGGCTGGGATACAGATCAGTTTCCAACGGATATCTATCTGACCACTCACTGTATGCGTAAGATCCTTGAGATGGGTGGATTTACGACCGGCGGGGTGAATTTCGACGCCAAAGTGCGGCGCGAAAGTTTCGAGCCGATTGACTTGTTCTATTCCCACATCGGGGGAATGGATGCGTTTGCTCGTGGTTTGAAAATCGCTCATGCGATTCAGACGGACGGACGTTTGGCCGACTTCGTTTCCGCACGATACAGCTCGTGGGATGGCGAATTGGGTCAACAGATTGAGTCAGGTCAGGCTGGTTTTGCGGACATTGAAAAACTGATGATCGCCAAGGGAGATTCAGCGCCGATTGGAAGCGGTCGTCAGGAAATGCTTGAGAACTTGATCAACGAATTCATCTGATCCTGTTCGGAACTCAAAAATTAAATGAAAATCGCCTCGCTTGATTACACAAGCGAGGCGATTTTTTATTCGATCAGAAGTTGGTGGATTCGATCAAGAGAGTGCGGCAATAATGCCTTGCATGAATTCTGGGAGGTCGGCAGGTGTACGACTGGTGACCAGATTTCCGTCACGCACGCAGGCTGCGTCTTCCCAAATCATTCCGGCGTTTTCGACATCGTCACGAACGGCAAAAAATCCGGTGGCACGCTTGCCCTTGAGAGCACCTTTTGTCGAGCAGAGCATCCATGGGCCGTGACAGATGGCGGCCAGAACTTTGCCTTGAATCGCAGAGTC
>CAMCFM010000280.1 GCA_945874095.1 Candidatus Kuenenia stuttgartensis | reverse complement strand
CAACATTTCACTTGTGAATTGCTTTGGTCTACAAGTCCCCCTAACTCATCGGCAGATCACCTTGCTTGCCTATGCAACCAAGACTATGAAATTTACCGAGATCACCGGGCTTCGCTGAATACTAAGAAAACTCGCCCTATCTTAACATTGGCGAACAGGTGCCATGCATCTGGCGACGACCCAGTCAGCATCTTTTGTTTGGATAACCCTGAATACCATATACAATAGTCGTGTCATGACCTACCCTCAGGCTCAACCCCGAAGATCATAAAGGATCCACTTAAGATGACAGAAAAATCAGCAAAACGGCTCGCTCTGGAAGCCAGCCTGGCGGAAGATCCACGCGATAGCTTTTTGAGATATGGCTTGGCCATGCAGTGTTTGCGAGACCGTGCAACAGACGAAGGGCGCGACCGATTGAAGGCATTGATTACGGACCACCCTGAAGAGAGCATTGCAGCCTATCAGCAACTGGGGCAATCGTTTGCGGAAACAGACGAATTGGAACACGCTCGATATTGGCTGGAATTGGGAATACAGAAAGCGCGCAAGGCTGGCGAAAGCCACGCTGCTGGAGAAATGCAGGGCCTTTTGGAAACGCTGGTTTGATTGTGGCGCCTGGTGGTGCCAGAATCGCAACCAAAATCAGGTTCTGGCGCCAACTTCGTGGATGTAAAGTGCGTTGTGCCCAGGTTTATTGGCGATGGCTCCCCGCAGATGCAAGACGCGATCGCCCGGTTCGATCAAGTTCCGCGCCATGGCCCAATCCAACGCCACTTTCAGGTTTTCGTCCGGTTCACCGAAGTGTGCAAGAGCCAGGGGCTCAACACCCCATGCAAGGGCTAAAGCATTTATGGCAGAGGGGTTATCTGAAAGAGCCACGATGGGCACTGGGAGTCGAACCTTGCTCAAAGCGAACGCTGCACGGCCTGTCCGGGTCACAGCCACAACCAGCTTTGGCTGAATCTGACGGACCAGTTCTGCAACGGTGTAGACCATGGCCGCTGTGATCGGAGTGACGCGGGCCCAGTCTGTCGTCCGCATGTTCGAATTTTCAAATCGTCGATTACTGACCGGATCGGTCAGCGAGAAAGTCTCAGCCTGTAGAACAATCTGGCTCATCGTGCGTACGGCCAGAACAGGGTCGCGGCCAACGGCGGTCTCGCCTGAAAGCATGACGGCGTCGGTACCGTCCAGCACTGCATTGAAAACATCCGCGGCTTCAGCGCGGGTTGGAATCGTAGAAGTTTCCATACTGGCAAGCATTTGCGTTGCCGTGATCACAGGCAGACCAGCCCTTGAGGCCTTGGCGATGATCCGCTTTTGAGCCGCTGGAACCTGAGCTACGTCAAGCTCCACGCCTAAATCGCCACGAGCCACCATGAGTGCATCCACTTCCTCCAGAATCGAGTCGAGATTGACCAGAGCAGCAGGCTTTTCAATTTTGGCGATGATCCGCGAGTCGATCCCCCGGCTTTTCAGTTCCTGACGCAACTGACGCACATCTGAAGCCTGTCTCACAAACGAGAGTGCAATAAACGAAACGGGATGTTTGATCGCCCAGTTGAGATCTTCTAAATCCTTATTTGTAAGTGCTTTAATGCGGCCCCCACCGCCTGGTAGGTTGATCCCTTGACGGTTTCGGAGACGTCCGGAAATCATGTTCCGCAGAATGGCCCGTCGCTGACCCGGCCACGATTCCACCACGGTCATGGTCAGGGTCCCATCAGCGAATAGAACCCGTTGGCCGACCTCCAGGTCTTCAAAAAGCTCGTCGACAGGGCAGACCAATCGCCCCAGTTTTGGATCCGCCTGAGCGTTAAAATCGACAGAGTCGCCCAGCGAGATTTCAAAAAGTCCATCCACCGGGCATTCCAGAACACCATCATCAGCCACGATAGTACCAAGGCGGATTTTAGGTCCTGAGAGGTCCATCAATATCGCGATAGACTTTTTTGAATCACGCCTTACGTCTTGGATCCTTTGCCAGACTTCCGCATGTTCGGCATGAGTTCCATGCGAAAAATTCAAACGAAACAGGTCGACACCGGCCATGGCCAGCCGTCGGATCGATTCATAGTCGCGACATGCAGGACCAATGGTTGCAACGATTTTAGTGCGAACCAAGCCAGGCCCTTCGTCACCCAGAATGCTCAAGCCGGATTGTCTGGTCATGTTCGCTGCACTCCATCAATTTGGGAATTCACTCGTCAAACCATATCGAATCACAATCTTGTCAAATCATTGTTGTAAGTTTGGATGTCAGATCACAACCCCAAGCCGAAGAAGATGCGTGCCTTGAACAAGCCAGACCGGAAATCCAGAAAGATCGTCCTATTATCTGGTCAACTTCGGGCAGGTTTCAGTTGACGGGAAGGCGACTGTACGGAACAATATTGCGGTGCTGGATTTTGAGATACCATGCTTTGCGGCGAATCATGGTTTGAACTGAGCTAGTCTGACCAGGAAATTGCCAGTTGGTTTGGCAGTTTCCGTCCGTAGAAAGTTGCGGGCGGCATGTCGAAAGGTACAAGACAAACCCTGGCCTTGCTGTGCCTTTTCATCGGCTCTGCCGTTTTTATTAAGCTGGCCGCCAAAACCAAGCCAGTCGTCCTCGACAAAATTACAAATTCCGGGCCGTCCATCGGCCAGTCATTTCGAGACCATAAAAATCAGGTTCTTGATCGTTATCGACAAGATTCCAAAGAATTTGAGATGGTCCAGCGGGTCTTGAATAAATACGCCCAGACGGCGATCAACCTCGAAAGTACCGATGGCCTGCGTGGCCTGAAACTGCTCGACACACTTGACTTGGAAGCTGTTTACCTTTATGAGAAACATCCTCGCGAATTTCGACGCCTGTGTGAACTTGTAGATGATCAGGCCGCCGCCAGAATTCTCCTGACATGGCGCGATTACCTCAGCCTGAAGCGGGCTGATGACGGCGACCGTGCCCTTTGGATCGCTGAACTTGAACGGCTCTCGCCAAGCCAACGGGCGATTGTTCAAAAGACTCCTGAAATTTTGCCATTGATGATGACCGAACCTGAGGCGATCTCTGGCTTGGTAGAGCGTATGTCAAGTGACCCGAAAGACTTGCAGGATGCACTCATTGGTTTGCAACTGGTTAGTCTCAGAGAAGGATCTTACTCCTTACGTAAAATGATTGAAACTCTGGAGAAGCACCCGAAATGGGCGCTTGAGTCTCTGCGACATCGGGGCCCCGAGGGACTGATGGTGATGAACCTGTTCGGAGATGTGATTGAAAGCCTTGATCAGGAACAGCTTCTGGACGACTCCCTGATCGCACTCCATGTCTCTGCGGATGACACAACGGAATATCTCCGCAACCATTCTGCCGAGTCAGTGGCGTCGCATCTGCGTCATCTTTCTGCAGCGGGGCTGCTTACCAAAGTCGCTGATCATCCGAACGCTTTGAAATTGACGCTCGAGTTTGGCGAACGTGGTGAAGCGGCGATCAGGTCCACAGGGGCCGACGCTGCTGAAGTGGTTTATCAGGACTACTCCGATAAAGATTTGCGTGAGAAAGCGGTGGAAGCGTTAGCCGACCATGGTCTGACTGCGGCTGTGATGCTTGAGAAATATGCGTCTGACACGCAGTTTCGGGAAATTCTCAGACGACATGGATCAGCCATCATCCTTCCAATCGCTCAAAGTGATTTGAGCCCTGAACTGGTTGCAAAGTTACGCGACAAGGCCAGCCGATCGACCACCGAATCGCTCGCTCTGGGTGTGATGAGCCTTTCAGGCGACAGTGGCCAGGCCACCATTCAAATCATTCATGATGATGGACTTGCACGGGTTGCTCAAATTCAGAAAACAAACATCAGTGCCGTTGAATTCCTCCCACTATATGATCTGACCCACCTTGCAAACGTTCTCACCAAAGGCTACAGGCCGACTTCCGGCGAGTGGTCATGGGCGTTGATGGACGGGGCATTTGTGGTGGCCGATGTGATGAGCCTTTTCGCCATCCAGCCAGAGGGTGTTCTGGCGGCTGAAATGACTCGTGGCCAAGTGAAAACGCTTGGTAAAACTGCGGCCCGCGAAGGTGCAGAATCCGTTCTGGATAGAAGCGTTAAAGCGGGTCTCCAAGCAGGTGAACAAGTGACTGCAAGCACGGCCAGGCGAGCAAATCAGTGGTGGGCCGTGAGATCAGCCGGTGGTTTGCAAAAAGTCCTGAAGCAGATGTCTAACGCAATGAATCGTATGACGTTAAGTCAGGTTGAAGAAATTGTTCGTCCTCTGGCTCGGAAAGCTGGAGTGACGCTGAGCCGTTTCGAACCTCTGCGGTTTATGAAAGACGGCCGGGAACTTCTCATGCGAGTTCCTCCAGAGCGAGGCCTGAAGTATCTTGCCTTTGAGAGCGGACAAGCCGGAGTTGGTCTGGCCGCTTATTGGAAGATGGAAGAACACCTGGCCTCGCGCCGCTCAGTTGTCTCTCTGGAGAATCAGCCCTGATTCAAAAAAGGGCTGAAGCGATAAACATGTCAGGATATTTCATCACTGGTCGGGTAAAGTCAGAGTCCAACAGTCACCGCACAATTGCTATGCAAAAACGACCATCGGGGAGGCTTTTTCCTGCTATGACAAATCACCGAAAACGAACCGGCCCTTTCCATGCAAACTCTTTCTTGAAAAGCGTTTGTGTGCTTGCTCTGTTGGCATTTGGGCTGAACACCAATTCCGCTCAGGCCGGTGGCCTGTCATGGCTTGACGACATGATTCAGGCCTCTGTACGCTCCGCCGATCCAAAGCTGGCAACAGGCCGAACCACTCGTTTATTTGCCAAAGAAGCGACAGAGCTGGGCGAGGATGGATTGGGCGTTCTGGCCCGTCGGTCACAGGAGTTAAGCCGAACAGCGCGTCGGGTCGATGAACCTGCGGACGCCCTTCTCGAAGCCCGCTTTCAGAAGTTGGTGGCTGGTGACCAAAATCTGGCCAAAGATTTTGCTAGATTCACACCAGTCGAAAAGCAAATGGCTGTCCAGATGGGCGAAGCCGCTCAATCTCTGGCCCGCCGGTTTCCTGGACGAGCCGACACCATGATCCGCAGCATGGGCGCCGATGGCCTCTCAGCTGTCTCCGTTTATGGCGATGACGTGGCCGAAGTGCTTACTACAGAAGGTGCTCAGTCTGTGAACGTGCTTCGCCGGACAGGTCGCCCGGGCTGGAAGTTCTTTACCGAGACAGTCCTTCCGAACAAGCAAAAGCTGGCAGCTGCCGGACTTTTGACTGCCTTTATTGCCGCCCCTGAAGAATTCGTCGATATGGCTGGCCAGGCAACGGATTACGCTGTTAAGCAGTTTGCCTCGGCTGGGATCCAACTGGCGACCGCTGTGGGTGGAGGTGCGATTGCGGGTCTGGAAACCGCGGTTGGAACCTGGCTTGAGCAACAAGGTCTAAACTTTGGTGCCGCTCGCTATCTGGGAATGTTCTTGGCGGGTTGGGTCGTGATCAGTTCCGCACTTGTGGTGATTGGTCTGCCGGGTAGAATCGCAACAGTACCTGTACGAATGGTTTTGTGGCCAGTTCGCCGCTTGATCAAGGCCGTTCGGGCCTGATATATTCGTCATAATTCTTCGCTGAAGGGATGAATTCGTCCAGTTGTCCACTAGACGAAACTGTCCCTGATCGGCCATTATGCCATAGAAATGAGTGCGTTATTGGTTGGCGCGTTGCCACCGGTGAGCACTCGCGTTTTGATGATGTCCACCACTGGATAAATCAAAGCGTTGTCAGTGAACGAGTTCGTGAGAGATTTGGAACAGCAACCGATGATCAATCATTCGACGAAAATCGCCGCCGTGCGTGGTCGTCAAATTCTCGACAGCCGTGGCAACCCGACCGTGGAAGTCGATGTGAAACTTGAGTCAGGTGTGATCGGCCGTGCCGCCGTACCTTCAGGAGCATCAACAGGCGCTTATGAAGCCGTCGAAATGCGCGACTCTGACAAAACTAAATATTTGGGCAAAGGTGTTTTGAAGGCTGTTGAGCACGTCAATGGCGAACTGGCCCGTGTTGTGATTGGTCGAGATGCCACCGATCAAGCCGGTCTTGATGCCGCCATGATCGCTGCCGACGGCACACCAAATAAAGCTCGACTGGGCGCAAATGCCATTCTCGGTATCAGTCTTGCCGCAGCAAAGGCAGCTGCTCAGGCGACCGGAATTTCTTTGTTCAAATATCTGGGCGGCCCCAACGCCCGCGTTCTACCCGTGCCGATGGCCAACATCATCAATGGTGGAAAGCACGCTGACAATAAGATCGACTTCCAAGAGTTCATGGTCATGCCCGTGGGCGCCAA